>JAIDJS010000067.1 GCA_029052085.1 Eubacterium sp. | reverse complement strand
CGCCTGTCTCGTGGGGTCGGAGATTTGTATCAGAGACAGGATTGATTACAATGGAAGAATTCCTGTTTCGGGACGAGTACTGCTCGTCTGTTTGCAGCAATCAGACCTCTTCAAACGCTGTTTGCGTTTTTTCGGAAGCAATATATTTCAGTATTATCGCCGTAGATTTTTCTGCGGCGATTTTTTTAAAGGTTGGATAATCAAGCTGTGCCTTTTCGTCCCCGCCGTCACTTACAGAACGAAGAACTGCGAAAGGAATATGATTTGCCATACATACATGCCCTATTGCGGCGCCCTCCATTTCTCCGCATACAGCACCGAAATGATTATTTAAAAATTGTTTCAGATCTGTATCGGCAATAAAAGTGTCACCGCTTGCTATCGTTCCTCTGCGGATTTTCTCTCCTGAATGTATTGCAATTCTTGCAAGCTTATCGGATATCTCACTGTCTGTATCAATTTTTATTGTATTCAGCCCGTTGATAAAGCCTCTTGGTTCGCCGAGAGCGGTAATATCAATATCATACTGGCATACGTTTTCCGCAACAATTATATTTTTTACAACGATATCATCAGCCAGCGAACAGCCAACGCCGATATTTATGATTTTATCAATATCAAAATGATCAATCATAGCCTGCGTGCAGAGGGCAGCATTAACCTTTCCGGGATTGCACTGTGCAGCACACACCATAACATCATTAATATATCCGCAAACAAATGTACATCCTGCAAGCTTCGCTGAAACCGGGCTTGATATTTTGCTTTTTATAGCCGAAATCTCAATATCCATTGCACCGATAATACCTATCATTGCTGTCACCTCTTTAGAATTTTAGTGGCTAAAAAAATAAAAGCCCCAATATGTAGTATTATTATAATATATAATATTAAAAAAAACAAGATTTATTAATTTTCTGTTGACAAGTTGGCGAATTATATAATATAATGTTTATCGCTATTAGTATGAGCCTGCACTATACCGTGCAGAGAATATAAAGATTAAGACAAGTTTAGTCTGTGAAAGGTAGTGAATTTTAATGAAAAGAACATTTCAGCCAAAGAAAAGACACGCTCAGAAGGAACATGGCTTCAGAAAAAGAATGTCAACAAGAAGCGGCAGAAAGGTTTTGGCAAGACGCCGCGCTAAGGGCAGAAAGCAGCTTTCATATTAATTTATAAGCTGTAAACGCCAATCAGAGCTAAAGGAACAAAATCGTGAAAATCAACACCTTAAAAGAAAACAAGGATTTTCGCCGCTTATATTACCGCGGAAAAAGCATAGCCTCTCCCTGCCTTGTAACATATGTTATGAAAAACAGAAGCGGCAGAGTAAGAGTTGGAATAACAAGCGGTAAAAAAATCGGTAAAGCAGTGAAAAGAAACCGTGCAAGGCGAATTATAAGAGCAGCGTATTATCAGCTGAACGGCAGGATAAAATGCGGATGCGATATCGTTTTTGTTGCGCGGACAAAAACAACAGAGGTTAAAATGCAAAAGGTTTTGGAAGATATGGAAAAGCAGCTTTTTCAGCTTGGGGTAATCGAATGAAAAATCCAATAAAGAAGCTGTTTGTTTTTCTTATCCGTACATACCAGGTAACATTAAGCCCAAGGTTTTCACACGGCTCTTGCCGCTATGTACCAACCTGTTCTCAATACGCTATTGAGGCAATAGAAGTGCATGGGGTTTTTAAGGGTACGCTTCTTGCAATAAGAAGAATTTTAAGGTGCAATCCCTTTTTTAAAGGCGGTTACGATCCTGTTCCTCCAAAAAAGAATAAAAACGAGGAAACTAAATGAATATGCTTAGTCCTATTTTACTCAAAATGTCGGCAGGCGGCGGTCCATTTATGCCGCTTTACTGGCTTTTCGGTAAATGTATGCACTTTTTGCTTGAAATGCTCAGCAACGAGTATTTCCTTGCGATTATTTTGTTTACTGTTTTAACAAGATTGGTTTTATTGCCTATCAATATTCATCAGCAGAAAACAACAGCAAAAAGTGCAAGAATACAGCCAAAAATTCAAAAAATCCAGAAGAAATATAACATTCGCGGAATCAGTGATCCGAAGCAGCGTCAGAAGATGCAGGCAAAAATGAACGAGGAAATGCAGGAGCTCTATGCAAGAGAGGGTCATAACCCTATGCAGATGGGATGCGGTCCTATGGTTTTCCAGATGGTTTTCCTTATGGGTATTGTCGGAATTATCTATTATCCTCTTTCTTATGTTATCGGTATCGGAAATATCGGCGATCAGTCAGAATATATTACTGAGCTTTTAGAAAAGGCAAATTATACCGGAAATTATCTTCAGCTTGGCATTCTTGAAAACTGGGATGCGTTAAGAGATACGGTTGCTGCAAAGCTTCCTGATATGTTTACTGCTGATAAAATTACTGCGATAGACAATTTCCGTTCAGGTCTTTATATAGGCAGTCTTGATATGACGGCAATTCCTCATTGGAAGGACGGAATTATCGTTATTGTTCCGATTTTATCATTTATAACATCTCTTGGATCAACATTGATTTCTACATTTATTTCAAAGAAAAACAATCCTGCAGCGGCGCAGCAGATGAGTCAGATGATGATTATGATGCTTATGATGCCTCTTTTCTCATTATATATTGCATTCAAGGTGCCTGCGGCGGTTGGTTTTTACTGGATTATTTCAAACCTTATTGCAATAATTCAGCAGGTATTTATTGCAAAATTCTTCCCTCCAAGAAAGAGCCAGGCAAAGCTTATGGTTGAAAACACCATTGAGCGCCGCTCAAGAGAGGAAAATATCAAGAAAATTAAATAATCGGAGGATTGTATGATAAAGGAATTTATCGGAACCGGCAAAACTGTTGAAGAAGCAACAGCTGCTGCAAAAGCCGGTCTTAACGCTCCGGCTTTAGCTGATATAAATGTTGACATTATATCCTTACCAAAGAAAAAAATGCTTGGTCTTTTCGGTGGAAAAGATGCGCAGGTAAAGGTTTGGTACGAGGACGGCAGAAAAGAAAAGAAGCCGCAGCAGAAGAAAGACGTACAAAAGCGTGCTGACAGAAAGGCAGATAAAAAGCCTCAGCCGAAAAAAGAGGCCGTTAAAAAAGAAGCTCCGAAAAAATCTGCTCCAAAAGCTGAAGCTCCAAAGGCAGAGGAGAATGTTAAGATTACAGAAGCTGATGTAGATATCAGCGTTGCTGTTAATTATTTGAAGAATATGATCAGCGGATTGAACATTGATGATGCTGAGGTTACAGGTGCTGTTGCAGACGGTGTGCTTCAAATGGAAATCAACTGCGAGGATTACGGTATTATTATCGGCCGCCGCGGCGAAACGCTGGATGCACTTCAGTATTTAACAAGCCTTGCTGTTAAAAAAAGCAGTGATAAGTATGTAAGAGTTACAATTGATGTAGGCAATTATCGTGAAAAGCGAATGGAAACGCTCAGAAATCTTGCCCGCAAAAATGCTAACTATGTTTTAAAAACAGGCAGAAGATATACTTTTGAGCCTATGAATCCGTATGAAAGAAGAATTATTCACACAACCGTTCAGGAAATTGATGGTGTTGAATCATTATCTGTCGGATACGGACAGGACAGAAAGGTTATGCTTCAGTCAACAAACGGCGGCAGAAATAATTATCGCAGAAGCAGTGCTTCCGGCACGCCTGCTAAAAATACTGCTCCGAAATCAGACAGAGCAGATTTACCGAAATTCGGAAAAATCGAAGTAAAAAAAGATTAATAAATTATGAAACGGCAGATAAGCAGTTTGTGAAACGTTGCGTAATAATATTTTATTGCGGTTTAATAAACTGAAGTAAAATCTGCCGTTTTTTGGGATTTTATATTTCAGAAAAGGATGAGCAGAGGAATGGAAAAAACTATAGCTGCCGTTGCAACGGGAAATGCTGCAGGCGGGATTGGTGTTATTCGTATAAGCGGCGAAAAAGCAATTGAAATAGCAGATAAAGTATTCAAAGCGGCAGATGGCTCTTCTCTTTTAAATCTTGATGGCTACAGAGCAAAATTCGGTAATATAGTTTCCGACGGCAGAATGCTTGATAACGCAGTTGCACTTGTTTTCCGTGCACCAAAGAGCTATACAGGCGAGAATGTCTGCGAGCTTTCGGTTCACGGCGGACTTTTTATTGTTGAAAAAACCCTTGAAGCCGTTTTAAATGCAGGAGCAGTCCCTGCAGAGCCGGGCGAATTTACCAAAAGAGCATTTTTAAACGGAAAAATGGATTTAACGCAGGCAGAGAGTGTTGCGGATTTGATTTCAGCTCAGGGTGAAACCTCGGTTCAGGCTTCGTTCAATGCACTTCAGGGTTCTTTGAGCAATAAAATAAACGGAATACTTGAGTCGCTTATGGATTGTTCGGCAAATCTTGCTGCATGGGTTGATTATCCTGATGAGGAAATTCCCGATATGGATGATACGGCTCTCGTCGAAACCATTATTCATGCGGCAAGGGAGCTGAAATCGCTTCTTGTTAATTATGACAGCGGACAGGCGATGGTGCAGGGCATTGATACTGCAATTGTAGGAAGACCGAATGTAGGAAAATCCACACTGATGAACCTGCTTGCAGGGAAGGACAAAAGTATTGTTACAAATATAGAGGGGACAACCAGAGATATTGTTGAGGAAAGCGTACGGCTCGGAAGCCTTGTTCTTCGTCTCAGTGATACTGCAGGGCTTCGCAATACAAGAGATGCTGTTGAAAGCATCGGTGTTGAGCGTGCATATGCAAAGCTGGATGAAGCAATGCTTGTGCTTGCTGTTTTTGACAGCAACCGACCGTTGATTAAAGAAGATTTGAAGCTGATTGAGCATTGCAGGGGAAAGCGTGCCATTGCTGTTATTAATAAAATTGATCTGACGCAAAGAGCAGATCTTGAGGTGATTACCTCAGCGTTTGACAAGTGTATTTTTATCAGTGCTAAAAAAAGCAAAAGCACGAAGGAGCTTGAGGAAGCAATAAAAGAGCTTGTTGGTGCAGCTGAGTTTGATACATCAGCACCGATTCTTGCAAATCAAAGGCAGAAGGTATGCTGTACAAATGCAATGAACTATTGTTTTGAGGCGCATACCTGTCTGATTGCAGGCGTAACGAGGGATGCGGTTAATGTTCTTGTTGATTCTGCGATTGATGAGCTGCTTTCTCTGACGGGAAGAAAGGCTAATATTGAGATTGTGAATAATATTTTCAGTAGATTTTGTGTAGGAAAATAAGTTATGGAATATTTTGCAGGAAAATATGATGTTATTGTTATCGGAGCAGGTCATGCCGGAATTGAGGCAGGGCTTGCTTCAGCACGTCTTGGATGTAAAACGGCTGTTTTTACAATTAATCTTGACTGGATTGGAAATATGCCGTGTAATCCGTCTATCGGCGGTACCTCAAAGGGGCATCTTGTTCGTGAAATTGATGCACTCGGCGGCGAAATGGGAAAGGCGGCAGATAAATACTGCCTGCAGAGCCGTATGCTGAATCTTGGAAAAGGACCTGCCGTTCACTCTCTTCGTGCGCAGATAGACAGGCGCGAATATTCAAAAGGGATGAAACATATTCTGGAGCTTGAAGAAAATCTGGATGTAAGACAGGCGGAAATCGTTGATTTGATGAGGCGTGAAGATGGTGTCTGGTGTGCAAAAACAAAGCTTGATGCAGTTTTTGAAGCAAAGGCGGTTATCATTGCAACCGGAACGTTCCTTGGCGGCAGAATATATATCGGCGAGGTTTCCTATGAAAGCGGCCCTGACGGAATGTTCCCTGCCACAGCGCTTTCAAAAAGCCTTGAAAAACTCAACATTCCTTTGAGAAGATTTAAAACAGGTACGCCCAGCCGTGTAAACAGACAGAGCGTTGATTTTTCAAAAACGGATATCCAGCTTGGAGATGAACATACGGTTCCGTTCAGCTTTGAAACAGAAACTGCACCTGAAAACAAGGTTGCGTGCCATATCACATACACAAATGAAAAAACAAAAGAGGTTATTCTTAAAAATCTTCATCGTTCCCCGATGTACAGCGGAAAGATTGAGGGTAAGGGTCCTCGTTATTGTCCAAGCTTTGAGGATAAAATTGTTCGCTTTGCTGATAAGGAAAGGCATCAGCTTTTCATTGAGCCCTGCGGTCTTGAAACGGAAGAAATGTATTTGCAGGGTTTGTCTTCCTCTTTGCCGGAGGATGTTCAGCTTGATTTTATTCATACAATTCCGGGGCTTGAAAACGCACAGGTTATGCGTACGGCATATGCAATTGAATATGACTGCGTTGATCCTACTGCCTTGAAAGCAACACTTGAATTCAATGATATTGAGGGCTTGTACGGAGCCGGTCAGTTTAACGGCTCAAGCGGTTATGAAGAAGCGGCAGCGCAGGGACTTGTTGCCGGAATTAATGCCGCACTTAAAATTCAGGGCAGAGAGCCGCTTATACTGGATCGTGGCGGCTCCTATATCGGAACGCTTATTGACGATCTTATAACCAAGGGCTGTTCTGATCCATACAGAATGATGACCAGCCGAAGTGAATACCGCCTTGTGCTCAGACAGGACAATGCGGATGTTCGATTGACACCAATTGGTTACGAAATTGGCTTGATAAGCGAGGAAAGATACAATACCTTTCTTGAAAAGCAGAAAATGGTTGCCGATGAAACAAAGAGAATAAAGGAAACCTCTCTTCACGCAAACGAAGAGCTTCAGCAGATTCTTGAGAAATGCAATACCGCTCCTCTTGCAAAAGGATGTAAGATGATTGAGCTGCTTAAAAGACCGCAGGTAACCTATAAGGATTTAAAGCCGGTAGATATGGAACGACCCGATTATCCCTATGAGGTTTTTGAGCAGGTTGAAATAGCTGTTAAGTATGAGGGTTATATTGTAAGGCAGGAACAGCAGATTAAGGAAATGCGCCGCATTGAATGTAAAAAAATCCCCGAAACCCTTGATTACAAATCCTTGAAGGGCTTAAGATTAGAGGCTGTTGAGAAGCTTTCCAAAATCAGACCTCAGAATTTGGGGCAGGCAAGCCGAATCAGCGGCGTTAATCCGGCAGATATAACCGCACTGAATATTATATTGGAGAGCTTATGATTGATACAGATTTTTTAAAACAGGAAGCTGAAAAAATAAGTGTTCATCTTGACAATGAAGCGTTAAACAGATTTGATTTGTTTGCCGAGATGCTTGTTGCGTGGAATAAAAAGATGAATTTAACTGCGATAACGGAACCGACGGACATTGTAATTAAGCATTTTATTGACAGTATTACACCACTTTCATATTTTGATATTGAAGAGAATGCAAAAATGATTGATGTAGGCTGCGGTGCGGGCTTTCCGAGTCTGCCGCTGCTTATAGCAAGACCGGATCTGGATATAACCTTTTTTGATGCACTTGAAAAAAGGCTTAAATTCATAGATGCTGTTCTTGACGAGCTTGGGCTTGACGGAAGCCTTGTTCATGGCAGAGCAGAGGAATTTGGAAATATGCCGGAATTTCGGGAGCAATATGATTATGCGTTTACCCGTGCGGTTGCACCGCTTAATGTTCTTGCGGAATACTGCCTTCCGTTCGTAAAAGTGAATGGAAGCTATATTTCCATGAAAGGTGCTGACGATGAAACAGAGCTTGGTGCGAATGCGATTAAGGAGATGGGCGGAGAAATCGAACGTGTTGTTTCACTTAAACTATATGGTGGAGACAGCAGAAATCTTATTTTAATAAGGAAGATTTCGCAAACTTCGTCAAAATATCCGCGAAGGTCTAAGAAAATAACAAGCAGACCGCTCTGATTTTGCTAATAATTGTCGATTTAAAAGGATTTTTCTTGATGAGAAATCCTTTTTTTATGTTAAACTTTATGGTATTATAGTAGCCAAGGAGTTGAGGACAAGATGTCTGAAGAAGTATTGAGAATACCAACCGAAAAGCTGCTGCCCAACCCCTATCAGCCAAGAAAGCAGTTTAAATCCGAAGAACTGCTGAGCCTTGCTGAATCCATAAAGGAAAACGGTGTTCTTCAGCCCTTGCTTGCAAGACGGATAAATAACAGTGATTATTTTGAAATTATTGCAGGGGAACGAAGACTTCGCGCATCGATACTTGCAAATATGCAGACGGTGCCCTGCCTTGTTGTTGACTGCGACTATGAGGAAAGCGCAATATATTCCGTGCTTGAAAACATTCAAAGAGCAGATTTAAGCTTCTTTGAAGAAGCACAGGCAATTGCCCATATGCAGAGCCACTTTAACTTAACACAGGAACAGATTTCAAAAAAACTTGGAAAAAGCCAGAGTGCTCTTTCAAACAAGCTTAGAATTCTGAAGCTTCCGATAGACATCAGATATTTTATTGAAAAAGAAAATTTGACCGAGCGACATGCCAGAGCCTTGCTGAAATGCGAAAGCGAGGAGCAGATGTGGCAGGTGCTTAATACTGTTAAAGAGAAAAAGCTTAATGTTGAGCAAACAGAGGCATATATTGCTGCTTTAACAGGAAACAGGCCGAAAAAGCCAAAAAACGTTGTTAAAATATTTAAGGATGTCAGAATCTTTGTAAATACAGTGAATAAAGCAATTCACACAATGATTGAGGCAGGAATACCTGCTGAAAGCAATAAAACTGAAACTGATGAGTATATTGAATTTAATATAAGAATACCTAAGAATGCTCAGAGTAGTGAGCAAGCTGTGCTTTCGGAAAAGGAAGCACCTCAAACTGCTTAAAACGGGAAACCGTTTTAACATATTCTCCTCTTTTCATCACGTGGAATAGCCTGCCGTTTTGGTAGGCTATTCTGCATTTTAAGGACAATTAAGCAAATTTAATACTTTTATGTTATATTTCAAAATCAGTCTGAGCTTATGAAGTGCTGATAAACAGTAAATTGTTTCACGTGAAACAACTCGGGCATCTATATATTGTTGGATATCATTCTGTCAACACAATTCATTAAAAATTTTTAAAATGTTTCACATGAAACATTCTTATTTTTATTGATAAAAAGAGAATTATATTATATAATGTATTTTAATGGAGGTGCAGCTATGGGAAAAACCGTATCCATATTCAATCAAAAGGGCGGAGTAGGCAAAACAACAACTTGTGTAAACTTTGCTGCCGCACTTGGACATAAAGGAAAAAAAACACTTCTTGTTGATATTGATCCGCAGGGTAATTCAACAAGCGGAGTAGGAATAGATAAGGCAGTTATTGCAAATTCTACTTATGATATGCTGATAAATAAAGTGCCTGCAAAAGACATTATGATGCAAACGGAATTTAAAAATCTTTTTATTCTGCCGGCAACAATGAATCTTGCAGGAGCTGAGCTGGAGCTTGCGGAATCGGATGAGCGGTACACCGCCTTAAAAAAAGGATTGGCACCGATTGTAGCGGAATTCGATTATATTATCATTGATTGTCCGCCAAGCTTGGGATTATTAAGTCTGAATGCGTTAACTGCATCAGATACATTAATTGTTCCGCTTCAGTGTGAATATTATGCACTGGAGGGTTTAAGCCAGCTTTTAAGTACCGTAAGAACGGTTAAGCAGTATTACAATGAGCATTTAGAGCTGGAGGGTGTTGTCTATACAATGTATGACAGCCGTCTGAAGCTTACACAGCAGGTAATAGATGAGGTAAACAAATATTTTCCGAATAAGGCATATAAAACAATGATACCTCGAAGCGTTAAGCTTGCAGAGGCACCAAGCTATGGAATGCCGGTTATTTATTATGAAAAATATTCAAAAGCAAGCTTTGAATACAAAAAGTTTGCTGATGAGTTTCTTAAGAAACAGAAAAAATGGTAAGAGAGGTGCAGTATGGCAAAAAAATCAGCACTCGGTAAGGGTCTTGGCGCATTAATGCTTGAAAATACAACCGAAGATATGGTTGCAACGAATACTTTGCCGATAAGTGAAATAACACCGAATAAGGATCAGCCGCGAAAAACCTTTGATGAAGCGGCACTTGATGAGCTGGCTGAAAGTATAAAGCAGCATGGTGTGCTTCAGCCTCTTCTAGTCCGTCCTCTTCCAAACGGCGGATATCAGCTTGTTGCAGGCGAAAGACGCTGGAGAGCAAGCCGCAGGGCAGGGCTGAGAGAGGTTCCCGTTGTCGTTAAGGAATTAACGGATACGGAAACAATGGAAATTGCGATTATAGAAAATCTGCAGAGAGAGGACCTGAACCCTATTGAAGAAGCAGAAGGTTTACAGGCGCTTATTGATAAATGCGGCTTTACACAGGAGGAGGTAGCCTCAAGTGTAGGAAAATCAAGACCTGCGATAGCAAACAGCCTAAGGCTTTTAAGACTTCCTGCGGAAGTACGAGAGCTTACAAGGGACGGAAAAATCTCGGCAGGGCATGCAAGAGCGCTTATTTCTCTTGATAATGATGCTCTTATAATCGAAGCAGCAGAAAACGTTATCAAAAACAAGCTTACCGTCCGTGACGTTGAACGGCTTGCAAAAATTCAGGATAAAGACAAGGCAGTTTCACAGAAAAGATATAAAAGACGCGATAGTTTTTATGACGAGGTCGAATTAACGCTTTCCGAAGTGCTTGGCAGAAAAGTAAAGGTGTATAACGGCAAAGGCAAGGGTACACTTGAAATTGAATTTTATTCACAGGAAGATTTAAAAAATATTGCAAATAAGCTAGGAGAATAAGGATGTTAGATATCAGATTTGTAAGGGAAAATCCCGAAATAGTAAAGGAAAACATTAAAAAGAAGTTTCAGGAGGATAAGCTTCCTCTTGTAGATGAGGTTATCACTCTTGATGAAGAAAGAAGAGCTGCCCAGAAAAAGGCGGACGAGCTTCGTTCAAACAGAAACAAGATTTCAAAGGAAATCGGTGCTTTAATGGCACAGGGCAAGAAGGAAGAGGGAATGGCGCTTCGCCAGAAGGTTAAGGAGCAGGCTGATGAGCTTGAGGAGCTTTCAAAAAAGGAAGCAGAGCTTAATGAGCGGGTTACTGCAATTATGATGACCATTCCGAATATTATTGATGACAGTGTTCCGATCGGTAAGGATGACAGTGAAAATGTTGAAATCCAGAAATACGGCGAACCCGTTGTTCCGGATTACGAAATTCCCTATCATACCGATATTATGGATAAATTCAACGGAATAGATCTTGACGCAGCAGGCAGAGTTGCAGGAAACGGTTTCTATTATCTTATGGGAGATATAGCAAGGCTTCATTCCGCAGTGCTTGCCTATGCCCGTGACTTTATGATAAACAGAGGCTTTACCTACTGCATTCCGCCTTATATGATACGTTCGGCAGTTGTTGACGGCGTTATGAGCTTTGCAGAAATGGATGCCATGATGTACAAAATTGAGGGAGAGGATCTTTATCTTATCGGAACATCAGAGCATTCCATGATAGGCAAGTTTATTGATACAATTACACCGGAGGCAGAGCTTCCGAAAACCTTAACCTCTTATTCCCCCTGCTTCAGAAAAGAAAAGGGTGCGCACGGAATCGAGGAAAGAGGCGTGTACAGAATTCATCAGTTTGAAAAGCAGGAAATGATTGTTGTCTGCAAGCCTGAGGAATCAAAAATCTGGTTTGACAAGCTCTGGCAGAATACGGTTGATTTATTCCGTTCGCTTGATGTTCCTGTTCGTACACTTGAATGCTGCTCGGGCGATTTGGCTGATTTAAAGGTTAAATCTATTGATGTTGAGGCATGGTCTCCCCGTCAGAAAAAGTATTTTGAGGTTGGTTCCTGCTCAAATCTTTCAGACGCACAGGCAAGAAGACTCAAAATCCGAGTTAAGGGAGAAGACGGAAATTATCTTGCACATACCCTTAATAATACAGTTGTTGCTCCTCCCAGAATGCTTATCGCATTCCTTGAAAATAATCTTCAGGAAGACGGCTCAGTTCTTATTCCCGAACCGCTTCGTATGTATATGGGCGGCGTGGATAAGATTGTTCCAAGTAAATAATAAAAAAAGAGGGCGGATGCCCTCTTTTTTGATAGCTGTATTTAGCAGTGGTTAGTCTTAACGTGCCGATATTTTACTTACGATCTATTTCAATGTCGATTTTTCTGTTCTTAAAATAATACGTATAATCCTTTTCGTTAATTTCTCTCATAACCCTGCAGGGGTTTCCGACAGCCACTACACCGGACGGAATATCCTTTGTAACAACCGAGCCTGCACCGATAACCGTATTATCTCCGATGGTAACACCGGGCATAATGAGCGAGCCGGTTCCGATCCAGACGTTATTTCCGATATGAACGTCTGCATTATACTGATAGCCCTTTTCGCGAAGCTCCGGGCAAATCGGGTGACCGGCTGTTGCAACAACAACATTCGGTGCAAACATAACATCATTGCCGACATAGATGTTTCCGTCATCAACAAGGGTTAAATTGAAGTTTGCGTAAACGTGGTCACCGAAATGAGCATGTGCCCCGCCCCAGTTTGCACGCAGAGGAGGCTCAATATAGCAGTCCTCGCCGATTTCGGCAAACATTTCATGGAGCAGTTTATCCCTTAGATCAAGCTGGTTTGGTCTTGTTTCATTGAAATCATAAAGCTTTTCAAGGTGTTTCAGTTGCACCGTCATAATATTATCGTCTTCGCAGATATAAAGCATACCTGCATCCATTCTTTCCTTTTCTGTCATGGTTATGACCTCCGGTTTTTCTATACAACCATTCTATTATAAAACAAGGATAAAATCAATATGGACTTGCCCGATGAAAAATTTTATGATAAAATGCAAGCGGTGATACTATGAGAATGAGAAGAAAAAAGAATTTAGAGGAGAGGCTGGCTGCCTGTTCCGATTATCTTATTGAATGTGTAAATGAAGATTTAAATTACGAAAATGCGGAAAAGGAAATGAAGCTGCTTCATTTTAAAGCGCTTTTCGGAAACGAAAACAGAGTGATGCTTGAGGTCGGCTGCGGAAAAGGCTCGTTTGCCTGCCGCTATGCAGAGCAGAATCCGGATGTCAATATTATTGCAGTTGAAAGAGCGGCAAATGTTATTGTAACAGCCTGTGAAACAGCAAAGGAAATGGGATTATCCAATATTAAATTTATGAACTGTACCGCGGAATATCTGCCAAGCTATATTCCTCAAAATTCAATCAGTGAGATTTATCTTAATTTCAGCTGTCCGTTTCCAAAGGCGAAATATGCAAAGCATCGGTTAACGCATAAGCAGTTTCTTGATATTTATAAAAGAATCATGAAAAAGGATGCTGTTATCTGCCAGAAAACAGATAATATGCACTTTTTTGAATTTTCCATAGAAAGCTTTTCGCAGAATGGATTTAAGCTCAGCAATATCAGTCTTGATCTGCACAACAGCGGTTTTGAGGGTAATATTGTAACGGAGTATGAAAAGCGATTCTCCGAACAGGGCTTTCCGATTTACAGACTGGAAGCAAGAATGTAACAGAAAAGTATAAAAAGAGAGCAGGGTATCCTTTCAATATCATTAAGTTAAGCCTTCTCCTTGAGGAGAAGGGGAACCGCTTGCGGTGGATGAGGTGTTATTAAACATTTTAATCCACCTCATCAGTCTGCTAACGCATCCAGCTTCCCCTCAAGGGGAAGCCTTTTTTATTAACTTAACGATATGGGGTATTCCCTATGCTCTCTTTTTCTTATTTATTACTCTTATAAACAACAGGCATACAATCATTGCAGCAGGGAAAAAGATAGAAGATAACAGCCCCTTTGCAATATTATCGTTTGAGCCTGAAACAAAACCAACAATGGACGGGCCTACTGTGCAGCCCAGATCTCCTGCAAGGGCAAAGCAGGCAAACATGGTTGTTGAAGCCTTTGGAATTTCCTTTGAAGCAATTGAAAATGCGCCGGGCCACATCGGTGCAACCGCAATGCCGCAAAGCGCGCAGCCAATCAGCGAAACAACTGCATTCCCTGAAAGTGCAGCCAGTAAATAAGCAACCATGCAGACAACGGCTCCAATGATAAGAATTTTTGTTATATCGGTTTTATCATCAATTCTTGAAAAGATAACTCTTGAAAGCCCCATAAGAACCGCAAAGGCACACGGACCAAGCAAGTCGCCGACGGTTTTGGAAACCTGAAGCCCTGTTTCGGCAAAAGCGGATGCCCATTGGCTCATCGAAAGCTCGCTTGCTCCTGCGCATATCATTATAATCAGCATAAGCCAGAAAAGCGGATTTTTCAGCATATCACTGAATTTTCCGCTTCCCTTTTCTTCTTCAAGTGTTCTGATTGGAACAAACATAAAAAGAAAAGCATTGAAAAGAGGAATGATTGCCCATAAAACAGCAAGAATGCGCCAATTGTCCATTCCGGCAAACCGGAAAAAGATTGTTGAAAATAAAACAATTGCGGCACAGCCCCAACAGTAAAAAGAGTGAAGCAGCGCCATTGCCCGTGCTTTATTTTTTGTTGGGCAGGCTTCAACAATCGGTGAAACAAGAACCTCGTCAAACCCACCGCCGATTGCATAAAGAATATCGCAAAGAATAAATCCCATATATGGATTTTTAAAAATAAACGGAAAAACGGCAAGTCCCGCTGTTCCGAGAACGGCACAGATGTTTGCAAAAATCATTCCGTTTCGGTAGCCTATTTTTTTTATAAAAATAGGGCAGAAGGCGTCAATAAATATTTCCGTAAAAAAGGTTATGGTTATAAGTACGGTAAGCTTCGCAAGTGAAAAGCCGAATTCAGTGCCGAGTCTTACGAAAAGCAGCGGCAGAAATGTAGTTGTTATAGCCTGTGAAATATATGCAAGATAGCAGGCAAACTGTGTATGTTTAAATGTTAATTTCATAGAATCACCAGTGTTTGATTAAAAATTAATAAGCTCTGCAGGCAAAAGCGGCAGTATTGTACTCTGCCTGCCGGCAGTAAGCATTATAAACGATTATACTTCTTTTTGCAACTTGAAAAAAGAGCTGCCCGGTAGTAATATATTAATATGAATATGTTAAAAATAATGTGAAAGTGTGAGGGATGGTTATGAATTGGGAATTTCATTTGCCTGTAAAGCTTGTTTTCGGAAACGGAAAAAGGCATGATTTAAGTAAATATATTGATGAGATTGGCGGAAAGCGCGGCGTGCTCGTGTGCGGCAATAGCTTTGCAAAAAACGGTGTAGCAGATGAATTTGTTCATCGCGCAAACGGCAGAATAAAAGCGGTATTCAGTGATATCCGTCCGAATCCTACAACAGATAATGTGGATGCCTGTGTGAAATTAATCAGAGAAATAAAGGCTGATTTTGCAGTTGCACTCGGCGGCGGCTCGCCTATGGACTGCTGCAAGGCAGCCTGTGCTATTGCAAGGGGCAATGATGTTATCCGCTCTTATCACAGTGGGGGTAAGCCTGTTTCGGCGGAGGAGGCCATTCCTATGATTGCCTTCTCAACAACAAGCGGAACCGCATCCGAAATAACAAATATTTCTGTTTTAACCGATGTTGAAAAAAATCTTAAAAACCCTATGAATGATTCTGCAATGTATCCGAAAATAGCAGTTGTTGATCCGGAATTGACGCTTAGCGTTCCGAAGCAGATAACGGCTTCAACCGGGCTTGATGTGTTAAGCCATTCTGTTGAAAGCTATTGGAGCACATTGAATCAGCCGGTCTGCACTGCCTGCTCAATTTACAGTGCAAGGCTTGTTTTTGATTGGCTTGAAAAAGCATATAATGCGCCGGATAATCTTGAAGCAAGAGAAAAAATGGCAGAAGCAAGTATTGTTGCCGGCGTTGCATTCAGCCATCCGAGAACAACGGGAAGCCATGCCTGCTCCTTTCCGTTAACGAATATTTATGGCTTGCCGCATGGTGAAGCCTGTGCTTTTACGCTGGATTATTTTGTGAAATTCAACGCTGATCATGCTGATAAGGATGGCAGAATAACAGCGCTTGCAAAAGACCTTGGGTTTGAAAGCCCTTATGCAATGGCTGATGAAATCTCTGCAATGAAGAAGAGAATGGGGATGAAATCCAGACTTTCGGAAATCGGATGCACAACAGAGGAGCAGATTTCCGAATTAACGGAAAAAAGTATGAGTATGCTTATGGAAAGAAATCCGATTGCGCTGACCAAGGAAAATATTTACGAAATGTATAAAAATTTAAAATGAGTTCAAAAATTGTACGCTGAGTTATGGTAAAATATGTATAAGAACGAAAGGAGGGCATAGTAAATACCCTCCTTTAAAGCTATAGGGGGTATTTATGAATAAAATCAAAAAAGAGTTAAAAAAGCTGAAATTCAGCAAGTTTGTTGTCCTGCTGTTTGCCGGTATTATAAATTCAATCGGTATAACAATGTTTCTGGCGCCTGTTCATTTGTATGACAGCGGATTTTCGGGAACTTCCATGCTGCTGTGGCAGATAACGCCGAACAGCTATTCGCTTTCACTGTTTCTGATTCTGCTTAACGTTCCGTTTTTTATTTACGGCTATCATAAGCAGGGCTTATGCTTTACCGTTTATTCCGTGTTTGCCGTTTGCTCTTACTCTGCGGCTTCTTATATTTTTACATATGTTATTCCTTATGATTTTGCAGCAGCATCGCCGTTTGCAGGAAAGGATTTGCTGCTTTGCGCAATCTTCGGCGGTATCATCTCCGGTATCGGCAGCGGTCTGACAATCCGCAGCGGCGGTGCGATAGACGGTGTTGAGGTTATGGCGGTTATTTTTGCCAAGAAAATCGGGATAACAGTCGGTACCTTTGTTATGATTTATAATGCTGTTTTATATATTGTTGTCGGTATTATTCTTCAAAGCTTCATCCTGCCGCTGTATTCCGTTATTGCCTATGCTGCGGCAATCAAGGTTGTAGACTTTATTGTTGATGGTCTGGATAAGGCAAAGGCCGCTATGGTTATTACAACGAAGGCAGATGAAATAAGTGCGGCTCTGTCTGAGGCTTTTGGTTACGGTATTACCCATATTGATGCAAAGGGCTACTATAAAAACAGTAAGCAGACGGTTATTTATTTTGCCGTAAATCGTTTTCAGATTGCAAGAATGAAAAATATTATTGATGAATATGATCCCGATGCGTTTGTTACAATCAGTGAGGTTTCCGAATTTATGGGCAGCGATATCAGAATCAGAAAGAAAAGAAAATAATTGTGTATCTTGATGAATTGTGTTAAAATGTAAAAAAACAGGTAAAGAGATGATGATTATGAAAACATATTCAATAAAAGCCTTGTCTGCTGTTCTTGCACTGGTATTGCTATTCTCTGCCTTTGCAGGCTGCACAGCTTCGGAGGAGCCGGATGTTATCCGCTTTTCTTCAGCCGAAGAAATGGTTGCCGATATTCACACTGTATCGCAGGAAAGCTATATCGGAAAAGCGGATATAAAAACAGGCACTGCAAACGGCAAAAAGGAAAAAAGCAGACCGATGCCTGTTAAATTTCAGTGGGAAGCCGATGATACAGGCAATTATCTGTTCAGAATAAGTGAAAACAGCGATATGACTGATGCAGATGTTTATGATGTTGAAGCAAATGAAATTGAAATTTACAATCTTAAAATTGCGGAAACCTATTACTGGACGGTAACACAGGATGGCAGGGAAAGCGAAATCAAAAGCTTTTCAACCTGTTCAAATGCGCCGAGAAATCTGTATGTAGACGGTGTAACCAATGTAAGAGATTTGGGCGGCTGGGAAACAGAGAGCGGTACAAGAACAAACCAAAACCTTATTTTCCGCTGCGGCAGGCTGAATGAAAGCAGCGCCGAAAAGCCGGTTATTGAAATAACGGAAAACGGTAAAGAGGTTATGCTCTATGAGCTTGGCATTAAAACAGAAATTGATCTGCGCAAAACGGATACGGGCGAGGTTGGCGGAATAACGGAAAGCCCGCTCGGAAGCAGTGTTCAATATGTAAGCTGCCCGATGGAATGGGAGGGCGATACCTTTAACGGCAATAAAGAGCAGATTTTAAAGGTTTTCTCCGTTCTTGCCGATAAAAAGAATTATCCTGTTATTTTTCACTGTAATATCGGAACAGACCGAACAGGCATGATTGCCTATCTTGTAAATGCACTTCTGGGTGTTTCGGATGATGATTTGCACAGGGATTACCTGTTTTCAAATTTCGGCTCAATCGGCGGCAAACGGAAAGCAAGCGGACTTGAAGAAAGTGTTTATTATACATCTGTTGCTGCGGCTGAGGGCGATATGTTAAGTGAAAAGGCATATAACTGCCTTGTTGATTTCGGCGTTCCGGCTGAACAGCTTGATGCGATTATAAATATAATGTTATCTGATTAAAAAAGAGGGCAGATGCCCTCTTTTTTTAATGAACACAGCAATATTTTGTTGACTTAATAAATTACATACTATATAATAATACAAGGCACGGGGTTTTATTGATTTCCGAGCCTATTTTACTGTATACATAGGAGTTATCATTATGGTTAGAGCAATAGTAGGTGCCAACTGGGGCGATGAGGGCAAGGGTAAAATTACCGATATGTTTGCTTCCAAAGCAGATATTGTTATTCGTTTTCAGGGCGGTGCTAACGCAGGCCACACAATTATTAACGAACACGGAAGATTTGCGCTTCATTTAATGCCAAGCGGTGTTTGCAGTGAAAATACAACCTGCATTATCGGAAACGGTGTTGCGCTTGATATAAACAAGTTTATCAATGAGCTTGAGGATGTTAAAAAGGCAGGCCTTAATCCAAAGCTTCTTGTTTCGGAACGCTGCCAGATTCTTATGCCTTATCATATTCTTCTTGATGAATATGAAGAGGAAAGACTCGGAAAAGCTGCTTTCGGTTCAACAAAAAGCGGTATTGCTCCTTTCTTTTCAGATAAATATGCAAAAATCGGCATTCAGGTTAATGAGCTTTTTGATGATGAAACCTTAAAGGCAAAAATCAAAAATATCTGTACGCTTAAAAACTTAACATTAAAATATGTTTACAACAAGCCGCTTCTTGATGAGGACGAGCTGTTTGCAACCTGTATGGATTATAAGGAAAAGATTGCGCCTTTCGTTTGCGATACGCATACATATATTCAGAATGCAATTAAAGACGGCAAGGAGATTCTGCTTGAGGGTCAGCTTGGAACACTTAAGGATCCTGATTTCGGAATTTATCCGATGGTTACCTCTTCCTCAACGCTTGCTGGTTATGGCTGTGTCGGTGCAGGTATTCCTGCAAATCAGATAAAGGATATTGTTGTTGTAACAAAGGCATATTCAAGTGCTGTCGGTGCAGGTGAATTTGTTTCCGAAATTCTTGATGAAGAGGAAGCGCAGGAGCTTCGTATCCACGGCGGCGATAAGGGCGAATTCGGTGCTACAACCGGAAGACCGCGCCGTGTAGGTTGGTTCGATTGCGTTGCTACACGCTATGGTGTTGAGTGTCAGGGTGCAACGCAGGTTGTTATGACTGCGCTGGATTGTCTTTCCTATCTTGAAGAAATCAAGGTTTGCGTTGGCTATGAGCTTGACGGCGAGGTTATTGATTATTTCCCGACAACGCCTGCTCTTAAAAAGTGCAAGCCTGTTCTTAAAACATTAAAGGGCTGGCATTGTGATATCAGGGGAATCAGAAATTATGATGAGCTTCCGCAGGAAACAAGGGATTATGTAGAGTTCATTGAAAAAGAAATCGGCTTTCCGATTACAATGGTTTCAAACGGCCCTGAAAGAGAAGCAATTATATACAGAAATAAATAAACATAAAGAGGGCATACAGATGCCCTCTTGTTTTGTCTTAAATATATCCTTGAATTCCTACTAAAATTGTAGTATTATAATAAAACGAGGTGAACAGATTGAGGATTTCAACAAAAGGCAGATATGCGCTCAGGCTTATGCTGGATTTGGCTTTAAATAATACGGGCGAAAATATTTCAATCAAAGCTATTGCCGCAAGGCAGGAGATAAGCATTAAATATCTTGAACAGATTATTTCTATGCTGAATCGTGCCGGCTTTGTTAAAAGCGAGCGGGGCGCCGGCGGTGGTTATCGTCTGGCAAAAGCGCCCGAGGAATATACGGTAGGGATGATTCTTCGCTTAACAGAGGGAAGCCTTGCTCCCGTTGCCTGTATTGAAGAGGCAGAGCAGTGCGCACGTTATGCTGAATGTGCAACAATTTCTGTTTGGGAAAAACTGAATGAAGCCATAAACAATGTTGTTGATCATATTACACTTGCAGATTTGGTTGAAGAGCAAAGAAATAAGCAAACCGATTTTGTCATATAAATCTCAAAACCTCTGTGCCTCCCTTGTCAAAGGGAGGTGGGTGCGAAGCACTCGGAGGGATTCCACACAAATCTCAAAATCAATCTGCCTTCCTTGCCAAAGAGTTTAGATGAACAAAAGGCTTTTGCTTCACTTTTATAGATTATTGCAGGGACAGGCATTGCTTGTCTGAGGTTACATATGATTTCATCATTTAAAATTTTTCAGAAAAGCGCTTGACAATTTCTTTGTTAAGTGCTATTCTTTTATCAAGATAATTCCTATTAAATTTATAGGAATAGTGGTAATTTATCAAAAGGAGAAAGAAAAATAAAACATTTTCTCAAACAAATGAAACGAGTATACGCTCTGTTTCTGCGAATGCAGCGATGCTGCTGTTGATTTTACAGAATAAAACAAAACCACATTTTAAACATATATTTTATTTAGGGAGATTTTAACTATGTCAGATTATAAATATCATTTTGAAACACTTCAGCTTCACGTAGGGCAGGAAAACCCGGACCCGGCAACGGATGCAAGAGCCGTTCCGATTTATCAGACTACGTCTTATGTATTCAGAAACAGCGAACATGCCGAGGCAAGATTCAATCTTACAGACGCAGGAAACATTTACGGCAGATTAACGAATTCAACCCAGGGTGTGTTTGAAGAAAGAATTGCTGCGCTGGAGGGCGGTGTTGCCGCTCTTGCAACGGCTTCGGGTGCTGCCGCTCTTGCGTACACCTTTCAGGCGCTTGCAAAGGCAGGCGATCATATCGTAAGCGCAAAAACGATTTACGGCGGTACTTATAATTATCTTGCGCATACCTTTCCTGAACATGGCGTAACAACAACCTTTGTTGATCCTGATGATCTTGCAAATTTTGAAAATGCCATTCAGGAAAACACAAAAGCAATTTTCTTTGAAACGCTCGGAAATCCGAATTCAAATCTTGTTGATATTGAAGCGCTTGCAGCGATTGCACATAAGCACAATATTCCGCTTGTTGCCGATGCAACCTTTACAACGCCGTATCTTCTTCGTGCAATGGATTACGGTGTGGATATCGTTGTTCACAGTGCAACGAAGTTTATCGGCGGTCACGGCACAACGCTTGGCGGTGTAATTGTAGACAGCGGAAAGTTTGATTGGGCAGCAAGCGGCAAATTCCCGCAGCTCAGTGAGCCGAACGCAAGCTATCACGGCATCAGCTTTGTGGAAGCAGCAGGTCCTGCGGCATTTGTAACGTATATCCGTGCAATTCTTCTCAGAGATACGGGTGCGGCAATTTCTCCTTTCAATGCCTTTCTTCTTTTGCAGGGGGTTGAAACGCTTTCGCTCCGTGTAGACCGCCATGTTGAAAACACAAAAAAGGTGCTTGCATATCTTTCAGCGCATCCGCTTGTTGAAAGAATCAATCATCCGTCATTGGATAACAGGTATAAGGATTTATACAATACATATTTCCCGAACGGTGCAGGCTCCATTTTTACTTTTGATATTAAGGGTACGGAAGCAGATGCGAAGAAATTTATTGATCATCTTAGCATTTTCTCGCTTCTCGCAAATGTTGCGGATGTGAAATCGCTTGTTATTCATCCGAAAACAACAACGCATTCTCAGCTTTCCGAATCGGAATTTGAAGAGCAGAATATTCACGATAATACAATCCGTCTTTCCATCGGTACCGAGCATATAGATGATATACTTCATGATTTAGATCAGGCGTTTAACGCTATAAAATAATATTTTATTGAAAGGAAAAAGACTATGGCAATTTATAATAATGTAACGGAATTAATCGGAAAAACCCCTGTTTTGAAGCTGAATAACTACGCTTCAAGGGAAAATATTGAAGCAAATATGTTTGCAAAGCTTGAATATTTTAATCCTGCAGGCTCGGTAAAAGACAGGGTAGCTGCTGCTATGATTGATGATGCAGAACAAAAAGGAATCCTGAAGCGGGGTGCAACCATTATTGAGCCAACCTCGGGCAATACGGGTATAGGTCTGGCAAGTGTAGGTACAGCAAAGGGCTACAGGGTTATTCTTACAATGCCCGAAACCATGAGTGTTGAGCGCAGAAATCTGGTTAAGGCTTACGGTGCAGAGGTTGTTTTAACCGAGGGTGCGCTCGGTATGACAGGTGCAATACAAAAGGCAGAGGTATTGCAAAAAGAAATTGACGGTGCTGTTATTTTAGGTCAGTTCGAAAATCCTGCAAATCCGCAGGCGCATTATGATACAACGGGTCCGGAAATCTGGAATGATTTAGATGGAAAGATAGATGCTTTTGTAGCCGGTGTCGGAACAGGGGGAACAGTTTCGGGTATCGGCAGATATCTGAAAGAAAAGAATCCGGCCATAAAAGTGTTTGCTATTGAGCCTGCAAGCTCGCCTGTGCTTTCAGAGGGCAAGGCAGGCGCGCATAAAATTCAGGGTATCGGTGCAGGCTTTGTTCCCGATACATTGAATACGGAAGTTTATGACGAGGTTATTACTGTTCCGAATGAGGCAGCCTTTGAAACAGGTAATAAAATTGCCAAAACAGAGGGCATTCTTGTCGGTATTTCAAGCGGTGCAGCACTTTGGGCTGCGCAGCAGATTGCTGCAAGAGAAGAATTTAAGGGCAAGAATATTGTTGTTCTTCTTCCGGATACAGGCGAAAGATATCTTTCAACGGCACTTTTTTCATAATGAAGAAAACCCCTTTTCGGCAGGACGGCTTTTTCAAATGCCAGTCCTGCCGTTTTTTATAAGGAAAGGAAATGAACATGTTTGTTTATGCAGATAGTGCGGCAACTGCAAAATAACAATAAAGGCTTGATCTGAAAAACAATCAGATATAAAACAACCCATTCTTCAACAAGAATGGGTTGTTTTAATGTTCTGTATTTAATTTGCTTTCAAAAAATCATCTAAAATATCAGCCGCCATATGAACAAGCTGGTTGCAGGGGCGTTTTTTATAATACTGCTCTGTTCTGGGTTCGGGAACGGGACAGCGATTGCCGTTTTTATCAAGCCCCAAAAGCTCACGGCAGACGATTGAACCGTTCTCAGCTTCAAATGCTTCAGCAACCTTCTGAATTTTTGCATAAACCGAAGCCTTGCCTTCCTTCGCATAAAGAGCTGAAATAACAAATGCCATTCCGGAAACAGTTCCGCAAACCTCTCGCATCCTGCCGATTCCGCCGCCGAAGCCCATCGTTAATTTTTCGATATCCGCGCGGTCCATATCCAGTTCCTCGGCAAATGCACAGGCAACTGCCTGAGAACAATTGCAGCCCTGCTTAAAAAATGCTTCTGCCATTTCGCCTTTACTCATTTTCTGCTGGCTCATTGTCTGTAACCTCCTCGGGTGTTTTCTGGAACAAGGCTGTTAAATGCCTTTCGCTGTCAACTGTAAATGAATACTTTGTGCCGGAAGCAACGATGACGCCGTTTTCATACCAGCCAACAAACTGCGCACCCGGCTCAGCAGTTGCAATAAGAGTTACTCTTTTTCCGCTTGCATATTCTCCCTCGCCTAAAATATTGCCGTTGCCATCTACGTCAACATAAATACGGAATTTTGCTTCGGTAGGCTTGGTCGTTGTTTGCTTTGCTGTAGTGGTTGTTGTTTTTTCTGTTGTCTTTTCCGTTGTTTTCTCGGTTGTAGATTCGGTAGTCTTTTCCGTTGTTTTTTCGGTAGTGCTATCAATGACATTGCTGCTTGAAGCCTCGGAATAATTATCAGATACACCGATTGAATCTGATTCGCTTGTTTCAGGCTCTTTGCCGCCGCCAAGGCTGGTAACAGCAAAAACAACGCCGGCTATAACAGCAATAAGAATAACAGCAAGAACAACAATGATAATAATGCTTTTCTTGGTTGCTTTTTTTTCATATTCCTCATCATCTTCATATTCATCGGGATATGCGCCGTTTTCAATCATTTCATCGCTTTCGTCATAAAGCGGAGAACCGCAGTTCTGGCATATATATCTTCCGTCCTCATTCTCTGAGCCGCAGTTTCTGCATCTCATAAGAAAACCTCCTTAAACAGCTTACTTACTTTTTAT
>JAIDJS010000066.1 GCA_029052085.1 Eubacterium sp. | reverse complement strand
ATCATCAACCGTGACAGTGCAAGAATTGCCAGAGCACCTCAAAGCTTCTATCTTAAAGAAATTTTAGAAGTTCAGAAAAAAGCGATTGCAAACGGCATTACGAATATGACCGATTCATGCACCCTTATGATGAATTTCAATAAAAAGCTTTTTATCATTCCCGGTGAAAAAAATAATATCAAAATTACGACTCCGGAAGACTTCTATACATTCAGAGCCTTATCCGATGCAAAGGAAAATCAGCAGCTTGATTTAAGTGCAAAATAAAAAAATTTCATATTTATAATAAAAAACAGGCATCTTAACGATGCCTGTTTTTTTTAGTTTAGAAACCAACCCAAAATAGGGGAGATTATTCATTTTTCATACTTGCAACAAGGCGCTTGAACATTTCTTCAATAGAAACGCTTGCTTTCCAGCCAAGACCTTCAAGCTTGCTGCTGTCCAGCCTGATAATCATTTCCGGATTATATCCGAAAGATGCTATATTATCAGGAATATCAATTTTAACTTGGATCCCTGAATCTTCAAATATATCGCACACCAATTGGGCCATTTCTTTTATGGAGCAAGCTGTGCTCATATTTGTAACATTATATGCTTCTCCTGTTTTTCCTTTAAGGAGTATATAGGTTATTGCAGAAACAGCATCTGTTGTATAACAATAGCTGCGAACAGTATTTCCCTGGGTATGAAGCACAATATCTTTCTTTTCTATTGCACATCTTGCAAATTCAGCAAAAACTCTTCCGTCGTTATATTCAACACCGGCACCAAAGGTTTGTGAAAGTCTGGCAATTTTTATAGGAACATTATATTCACCGGCATACGAACAGCAAAGACATTCAACCATTCTTTTACCCTCGCTGTAGCTGCTTCTGACGTTCAGCGGATCAATATACCCGTAGTCATCTTCACCGATTAAAACAGATTTTTCATTCGGTGTACCATATACCTCAAGGGAAGAAAGATAAACAAATCCTTCAACTTTTTTTTCTTTAGCAAACTCAAGAACAGATGTTGTTCCGTCTATAGCCGTTTTAATGGTTTCAACAGGATGCTCTACAAAATACTTTGAACTTGTTGCACTTGCACCGTGAACAATATAGTCTACATCGCCCTTATATTCGATTTTATCGGTAATATTGCCGATAACAAATTCTATATTCGGAATGTCTCCAAATACCTTTTGCGCCTTCTCAGCACTTCTTACAAATGCAACTAATTTAATATCCGAGCCTTTTTTTCTGTTGTAACAGGCTAAGGATTTAATAAACTGTGAGCCTATCAATCCTGTAGCACCTGTTATAAATACTGTTTTTCCGTTTAATTCATCAAAAGGAGTATTGCTTTCAACAATTTCATCAAAGTCTTTTTGCAATACTATATCATTAGGGCTTTCCATTATCATTTTAACTCCGATTAATTATTTTTTACAAATTTATCTACTGCTTTATAAATTCTTTCACATGAATTAAAATCATCGAATTCAAAGAAATCATCCGCACGTTTGATATATTTATCCTTGCACCTACAGTCATTATCCATATAATCACAAAGCGTATCAATAATTTCATTATGCTCAGTGCAGATTTCACCGAACGCCATTGTATCATATTTATAAATGCTTTCTTCATAAAAAGGAGGAAGATCAGATGGATGATAGTAAACAATCGGCTTCCTCATATATGCGAAATCAAACTGTACACCTGAATAATCGGTAACCATAAGACTTGCTTCGGTAAGAATTTTTTCGTAGCTTACATCACTGGTTGCTTCAACAATTTTAACATAATCATTTCTGTCATAGTCAACAGATTGGGCGCTCATAGCAGGGTGGAGCAGAAATACAATTTCATACCCTTTAGCTTTTGCCTTATTAATAAGCTTTTTATCATTTATAAGACTATTGTATATCTTAAAGTAAACGCTTTCCTTAAAATGATTATTATGTGATTTTTTAATATATGCAATACTATTATTAACAATATCTCTTCGCCAAGTCGGAGTAATCAAAATAACTTTCTGATCATTGTTTTTAAGACCGTCATATCTTGCAAGACCGGTAAGTGCAATCTGCTCAGGTCTGTATCCGTAAATTGGCTGCAAAATGTTTTCAACCTCATATTTACTTGCACAGCAATAAAACTGCGTATTATCAAACAATCTGTTCTGATACTGAGCAATCTGCTGAACGGTTAAACCATGCTGAATACAAACAAGCTTTGCATTAAACAAATCTTTAAAATATTCCTGCTCGGTTTTATTAAATCCGCAGTATTCCCATATGGTTGCATGCGTTGCAAGAATAACTTCAGCAAGCAGACACATCAGCTTGCATTCATATGAATTGGAAATCAAAACATTCTCTCCTGCAGCCTTAAGTCTTTCATAATCAGGAGAATCCTCATTAACAATATAATATGGTGTAATTCCAAGCTGACTGTTATTCTTTAAATAATGATACATATATTCGCCGTTATCTCCGGCTTTATAAAGCTTATCAAAGCTTACCCAGATTCGCTTGTTTTTATATAATCTCTTTTTTATTTGATAATCAACTCTGAGTTTATACAGGCTCTTCTGCTTATCCCAAAGGTTTTTATTTTCTAGATATTCTTTAAATTTCTTTAAATAATTGCGTTCTCTGTTTATAAGCTTGAGTTCACTGGCTTTTCTGATAATAAGCGTATTAGGGGATTTAAAGAACATAAGTCTGTTCTTATCAAAATTCCAATAACATCTTCCAAGCTTATTTGTTAATCTTGATGCAGCTTCATTAAAAGCGAGCTTCTGAGAATATTTCTTTCCGTCTCTTTCATAAAAGAATCTAACCTTGATATAAGAGCTGAGATCAACAGGAACAGAAACATGGAATTGATACTTTTTGAGAAAAACTCTGCCAAAGCATTTTAAATACGGATAGCACTTTACAGGCTTTAAAGCAAACTCATCTCCATTTACTGTAACAACCAAGGTTATATCATCATGATCCAAAAAGTCTACCAGAGTTGATTTTGCATCAATTTCAATATTACCGTTCTCATAATTTACTGCAGCTATAATAATCTTTTCAGCAGTAATATCTCCCATATCAATAAGCTTTTTCATTGCAACATCTTCAGAAGCAAAGCGAAGATAATTATCATCCTTTTTTGATATCTTCTTAACAGGCAAATCATTCTCAAATATATCATCATCGGGCATAATAAGATATTTGCCTATACTGCTGTTTATGATATAGTTTCTGCTTACCGCTTCATTTAATTCGGAATACAGATAAAAATGCTTACTGTTATCAATAATTCTGTATTCTTTTCCAAGTGATTCGTATTTTAATTTTAACAGAAAATATCTTAAATTTCTTATTACGGCAAATTTGCCTACCTGCATCTTAAGAAGCATAATAAAATCAGGTATATAGGCAAAAACCTTGCCGGCGGCTTCATAAAATCTATCTATTTCAGCACTGTTTAAAACCTTTTTATTTCTGTCATTCGTATTGCAGTTGAATCTTGAGAATAAAAGGTAATACACACAGCATAAAATAAATCTTTTTTTCGTTTCGGAATATTCCTCTGCAGACTTTGCAAGATTATATAAATAACCCTCAACGTCCTCCTGATACCATTCCTTTTTATACTGAATTGTATTAGTAGCAAATTCATTCTCGGCAGCACTTCTGTAATAAAGCTTCTTGGATTTTATATAGTGAATTTTATTATACTGAAGTATATATCTTAAAATAAAATCCTTATCTTTTTCAGTAACAACCTCTTTATTAAAGCCTAACTCCTCAATAAGATTTTTTTCCCAGAAATAAGCTCCAAAAAAGAACTGCAGTTTACCGGGGCTATGTAAAACATCATAATAGCCACCCTTTGGAGGTACAATAGGGTAGGGGCGATTGTTAAAATTAGGATCAACAAAAACAGGACATACAGAAAGAGCCTTCTTTTCATTCATAGAAAGCTTTTTCTGTAAATATTGAAGCGTATCAGCATCATAATACATTGTGTTGTCTATAAAGCTTACATATTTTCCTTCAATATAAGGCTCACAAGCATCATAAATATCTGAAATATCGTCAGATTCCGAACGGACAATCAAAATCTTGTCCTCATATTTTCCGGATATAATTTCCTCTTCACATTTTAGAATATTTCTGCTGTCAACAACTATACACTGAGCTGATACAATGCCTTGTTCAGGATGATTATATCCCTCATAATCATAAATACTGTCAAGCAGGGGATTAAGACTGCTTTTATCTATAA
>JAIDJS010000065.1:2426-9232 GCA_029052085.1 Eubacterium sp. | reverse complement strand
GCAGATAAGTATGAGCTTTATATCAAGCAGGCAGACGGCTCATACAAGCTTATGAAGACCACAACGGCTACTTCATTTACAACAGCGTTTGCAACATACGGCAAGCAGTTTTCGTATAAAATGAGAGCCGTAAGCAGTAAGAACAAGTCCATTGCATCTGCGTATAGTGCTGTAGTCAATGCAAAGAATACGAAGAAGCTTGCAACGCCAACACTGAAAGCAACAGTAAACAAAAACGGCTCTTTCAAGCTTTCCTGGGGCAAGGTAACAGGAGCAACGTCATATCAGATTTATATGAAGCAATCCAACGGTTCATATAAGCTGATTAAAACAACATCATCAACTTCTTTTACAACAGCAGTAGCTTCAAAGGGCAAAACCTACAGCTACAAGGTAAGAGCAATAACAAGCAAAAACAAAAATGCAACATCAAGCTACAGCAAAGTTGTAAGTGTTAAGAGAAAGTAAGTAATAAAGTAAAAGGCTCCCTCTGCTGAGGGAGCTTGTTTCATTCAAGATGCCGAAACCGGTGAATATTCATTTTTATATGATGCCGAACGGAATCTGTTTTCTGATTTATTATTTATCCGATTTTTTTGTTGTGTATTTTTCAATTATTAATCCGAAACCATAAATTAACGCAGAATTTAGATAGGAAACGAATGGCCCGACAATTAAGAACATTAAACCTGATATGAAACAGGAGAAATCGCCGCCCCAGCTTAAACAGCAAAAAAACATTACACATGCCCCTATAATTGATGCAATAATTTCAACTATAAATGCTATTAATGCCAATTTTTGGATTTTTCTGCCTACATTGTTAAACAACTTTTCTACCCTTGTCAATAATTCCATAAAAATTCCCCTTTCAAATTTTAATTTTATTTTAACATAGGCGCTTGTAAAATAAAAGTTTTATTTTATAAATATCTGATATGACAAAGCGAACACAATTCCGATTCTATTCCTTAAAATAAATACTTGTTGACAAGTGTACTTGGCAATGGTATAATAATCTTGCACAGTAAACTTGGCAAAGGAGTGTAGGATATGGATAAAAATGAAATCCTGGAGAAAAGCAGGAAAGAGAACGGCAAACAGGATGAATATAATAAAGATGTTAATAAAAAGAGTGCATTTGTTGCAATGGTTTCTTCTGCGGCAGTGTGTTTTACTTTAATGATGGTGGAAATCTTTCTTGATAAAGGAAATGGCTCGGGATATTTGGTAATACTGACATCAATCAATGTAACGACCTGGATGTATAAAGGAATTAAGCTTAGAGATAAGCATTATATTTTTATTTCAATTGTTTGGCTAATTGCAACGCTTGCTTCTGCTTTTAATTACGCGATGAATTTGGCAGGCTGATATGGACGATAAATTAGTATTAAAAAACAGATTAAAGGAAATACGAACAAGCTGTAATCTATCCCAATTTCAGTTATCTCAAATGGTTGGTGTATCCCGAAATACAATAAGCTCAATTGAAACGGGGCAGTATTGCCCAACTGCTAAATTAGCTTTAATTCTTTGTGTTGCTCTTGATGTCAGATTTGAAGATATGTTTTATTTTGATTAAATTTTAATAAAATGTAAAATTCACAAAAATAGCGGAACTTTATTGTTCTGCTATTTTCATTTTATCTATTTTATGGTACAATTGTTCAGGTGAAAATTATGGCAGATGTAATGCTTGAAAATTTGATAGGCACGATTGAGGAAATAACGTATTTCAACAGTGAAAACGGATACACCGTTATGGTTATTTCTTCCGAGGGTGAACCGATAACCGTTGTCGGAAGCTTTCCGGAGCTTGCCGAGGGTGTAGAGGTGCGCCTTATGGGCGAATGGGTTAATCATTCAACCTACGGCAATCAGTTTAAAGCAAGTCTTATAGAACAGACTCTGCCTGAAAATGAAGCAGGGATTCTTCGCTATCTTGCAAGCGGTATTATAAAGGGTATAAGGGAAGCAACTGCCATTAAAATCGTAGAAGCTTTTGGAAAAGAGGCATTTGATGTCATTGAAAATGATGTTGACCGCCTTTCCTCCATAAAAGGGATAAGCAAGCCCAAGGCTCGTAAAATTCAGCAGGAGTTCAAGGCTCAGTTTGCTTCCAGAGAAACGATTCAGGCTTTAACGAAGCTGGGATTAAGCCAGGCGGAGGCGTTTCAGGCTTATAATCTGTTTCAGTCAGAGGCTTATGATATTATTTCTGACAATCCGTTTGCATTTGTGTGTGACAAGGGATATACCTTTACACGAGCGGAAGAGATTGCAGATAATCTGAATTCTCCGGATTTGTTTGATTACAGATGTCAGGCTTGTGTTACATATATTGTTCGTCATAATTTAGATAACGGGCATACCTGCCTGCCAAGAACGGCGGTTTTAAAATCGGCAATGAATTATCTGGAATGCTCTGAGGATCATGCTGAAATTGCAATTGATAATGCCCTTCAGGGTCAGCAGCTTGTTTCTGCTGAAATCAACGGAAAAGAATTTCTTTTTGCTCCCGAAATCTATGATGCCGAAACTGCAGTTGCAGACAGAGTCAAGGTAATGGTAAATTATCCGCCAAGGCAGATTCAGGTTGATTCAAGTGAGATTTTCGCTTTTGAGCAAAGCAATAAAATCGAGTTTGATGATAAGCAGCGTGCTGCTATTGAAATTGCAGTGAATCAGGGTATGCTGATTTTAACAGGCGGTCCCGGAACGGGTAAAACAACAACAGTCCGTGGTATTATTGCTCTTATGAAAAGCAGGGGGATGAATGTTGCACTTGCTGCCCCGACAGGCAGAGCTGCTAAAAGAATGAGTGAGCTTACGGGCTTTGATGCGAAAACGATTCATCGACTGCTTGAGGTTGAATATAAGGACGGTGCAACGGAGCCATCCTTTGTTTACAACAGAAAGAACAAGCTTGATGTGGATGCCGTAATTATTGATGAGCTTTCCATGGTGGATATCAAGCTGTTTGACAGCTTTCTTGAAGCACTGCCGATGAGTGCAAGGCTGATTATGGTCGGCGATAAGGATCAGCTTCCTGCAGTTGGTGCAGGCAATGTGCTTAAGGATTTAACGGAAAGCGGACTGATACCCGTTGTTGAACTTGATAAAATCTTCAGGCAGGCAATGGAAAGTCTTATTGTAACAAATGCACACGAGGTTGTAAGGGGAAATATGCCCGATATGTCACATAATGATATTCATTCGGATTTCTTTCTGCTTAGGGAGAATGCACTTTATAATGCTTCAAAAAAAATTGTGGATCTGGTTACACGTCGTCTGCCTGTAAGCTACGGATATGATATTTTAACGGATATTCAGGTGCTTTGCCCGAGCCGAAAGGGCGATGTAGGCACGGAAAATCTGAATTTCCTTTTGCAGCAGAGGCTGAATCCGGCATCACGTGAAAAGGCTGAAATTAAGCATAACGGCTATGTGCTTCGTGAAGGCGATAAGGTTATGCAGATTAAAAACAATTATGATGTTCCGTGGTTTAAGTCAGGAGAAAACGGTACGGGAGTGTTCAACGGAGATATCGGAATTCTGATAAATATTGATAAAGCGAATGATATTCTGAATGTGAGATTTGATGACAGAGAGGCTATGTATTCTCTTGAACATGCAAAGCAGCTTGAGCTTGCCTATGCAATGACTGTGCATAAAAGCCAGGGATCGGAGTTTGATGCGGTTGTTATGCCTGTGCTTTCTGTGCCGCATAAGCTGTCTTACAGAAATCTGTTTTATACTGCACTGACAAGGGCAAAAAATCTTATTGTACTTGTAGGCAATGAAAATTCGGTTAAGGCAATGGTTGAAAATGATAAGGAAACAAGACGATACAGCGCACTTGGCTACTTTTTAACTGTTGACAATAATCCGTTCTTGGAGTAACATTTATTATATATTTAATGGTTTTATATTATGTTAAGGAAATGAAAATATGTTTGGTTATGATTTAGGTATAGATTTAGGCTCAAGCTCAATTGTTATAACAGTACCGGGGAAGGGTGTTGTTGTTAATGAGCCGTCCTATGTTGCTTATGATACCGAAACTGAAAAAATATTATATGCAGGCAGGCGTGCTTATTATCTTGAGGGCAGAGAGCCTGACGGTGTAACCGTGATTCAGCCGATTGTAAATGGCGCCGTAACGAATTATTCCATTGCACAGCAAATGGTTAAATTCTTTATAGATAAGGTAATCGGAAAAAGTCTTTTTAAGCCAAGAGTGGTTGCATCCATTTCGGCGCTCAGTACGGATGTTGAAAAAAGAACGCTTGTTTCTGTTATTATAACAGCCGGGGCAAGGTCGGTTTGTCTGGTTGAAGAGGCACTTTGTGCTGCTTTCGGTGCCGGGATAGATCCGCTTCTTCCTGCCGGTGTGTTTGTTATTGATATCGGCGGCGGAACAACGGATATGGCTGTTGTAAGTCAGGGTACTATGAATCAGGTTGAAACACTGCGGCTTGCCGGAAATCATTTTGATGATGAAATAACCAAGTATCTGCATAATGAATATGGCATTCTGATTGGTAAGCGGACTGCCGAAGAGGTAAAGAAAAATATCGGCGGCGCTGTTCCCCGAGAAGAGGATGTTGTTATGCAGGTTAAGGGAAGAGATATGGTAACGGGGCTTCCGGGCATAGCTGAAATAACGGGAAATAAACTTTATGCGTGTTTAAAACCGCTTTTTGACCAGCTTTCCAATTCTGCAATTGCTTTGTTTGAAAGAACCTCTCCCCAGCTTATGGCAGATATAACATCGGGTGAGGTTATATTAACAGGCGGCAGCTCTGAATTATACGGAATTGATAAAATGTTTTCAGAAGCACTTAATCTTGATGTTACCATTGCTCCGAGAGCGGAACTGTGTGTTGCAAAGGGTGCAATGGTTGCTCTTAATAAAATGCACCTGCTTGATCAGTATGGATATCGATTCAGAACAAAGCAGGATGTCAGAATAAAATAAGCGGAGGGAAAATATGAAAAACGAAAATGAAAATGTACTTGATAAGATTTCACGCTTTTCATTTGTATCGGCAATTATAGGTGTCTGCATAATCGGTATCTGCCCTGCATTCGGTGTTATGGGTATTGTTGCTCCTCTTGTTATGAAAAATAAGGGAGCAGAGCTTTCAGATGAAACAAAATCGCGGAATAAAAAGGCAATGATAGCAGGTGTGATTTCACTTGTTATGTTTGTTGTTGATTTGGTTCTGATTGTTTATGCAAATTCAAAATTAGGCTGGTTTTAATTGAAATACTGTTTTGGGAGTGGCAGAGCCACTCCTTTTTTGTACATAAAATTTCTGAAAAATAATAAAAAATTATTGACAAACGATAATTTTAGTGTTATAACAAAGTTGAAAATAATTCTTTTGGAGGAAATTTTTATGTGGAATAAAGAAAAATCAGTTCAGCTAACGCATTGTATGGTAAGGATATTCTATTTGATATTAACGGTTGTTGCTGCAGCATCAGTCATTATTCCGATAGCAGTAAAGGATTATGGACCATTGGCATTTTATGTTATTCCGTTTTATATTTCTGTTCCTGTAGGATATATTGCACTTATGTGTCTTGATAAGCTTTTAATTCATATAAAAAAGGGAATTGTATTTGATAATACAAATGTTAAGCTTTTAAGAATATTCAGCTGGCTTTGCTTTTTTGTATCTATGGTAACCTTTTTGTTTGTTGTAGTTGTTATTTTAAGGATGCATCTGGATACGATTGGTACAATACGCGTAACCTTTATATCTGTTGCGGATTGGTATTATTCCATTTTTGCATTCTGCGTTGCGGTTGCAGAGCTGTTTGTAGGCGTAGTTGTAAGAGTTGTTAAAAATATTTTTGAAGCTGCAATAAAAATCAAAGAAGAAAATGAACTTACAATATAAGGAGGGCAATATGAGCATAGTAGTAAATCTGGATGTTATGCTTGCAAAGCGTAAAATGTCCTCAAATGAGCTTGCGGCAAAAATCGGGATAACACCTGCAAATTTATCCATTTTAAAAACGGGGAAGGCAAAGGCAGTTCGTTTTTCAACGCTTGAAGCAATATGCAAAGAGCTTGATTGCCAGCCGGGGGATATTCTTGAATTTGTTGAGGAATAGTATATGAAAAGAACGGGGCGCATTCTATGAAACGAAACAGACGGATAAACAGGGATTTTATTTTTAATACAAAGTTATTATGTGCTTCTCTTATAGTTGGCTGTTATATAATGATAATGTTTGTGCTGCCGCTTCTTCTTGTAACAGCTTTGCCGATAATCGCTTTTATTAATATAGCGGTTATGGCAGTTGGAATTTTGCCGGAAATATTATGTCTAACTGAAAAAGCTGTATTCAGAGTCATAAGTGATATATGTATTTTGGCAGGCTTCGTTTCGTTTGTGTTTATTATTTGCTATATGTTTGTTTAGAAAAAGCTGTAAAGGTTTTTGCCGTTACATGAAATTTTGGCTCATTTTGATTAACAAAAAGGATAAGAGTATGAAAAAAGTTTTTTTATCTATTGCATTAGTAACTGCAGTATTGATTGGTAGTATGTTTATCTATGATAGTCTGCCGATATATATGAAGAATGAAGCGATTTTTAAGGGTTACAGTGATTATGACGGCAGGGAATACATCGGTATAGATGCAGATATATATTATGTTTTTTATTACAATGAAGCAGATATCAAAAAATTTGCAGACAGTGATTTGTATACAGAGGCTTATTACGCTCAAGATATCTTTGAAATTAAAAAAGTTATAAAACAGTTTGAAGAATATGGGAATGT
>JAIDJS010000065.1:0-2416 GCA_029052085.1 Eubacterium sp. | reverse complement strand
TTCTCAAATTTGGTTTCTGTTGGTGATTATTATATATTGAAATATTTTAACAGTGACGGGAATCAGGTTGAAATGAATTTGGAAAACTATGTATTGTATTTTTTTGATACGGATACCCAAAAATTATATTATCTGCGTCAAACTATATAAAAAAGCACTCTCATTTGAGAGTGCTTAATCTTTTGTATTTATTATTAATCAGGATAGCCGTCCGGGTTCTGGCTCTGCCAGCGCCAGCTGTCCTCACACATTTCTTCAATATCTCTTTCAGCTTTCCAGCCAAGCTCATTCAATGCCTTGCTAGGATCTGAATAGCAGGTTGCGATATCGCCTGCACGGCGCGGCATAATCTGATAGGGAACTGTTTTGCCAGATGCGTTTTCAAATGCTTTAACAACATCAAGTACGCTGTAGCCTTTTCCTGTTCCGAGATTATAAATGAAAAGTCCTTTTTCGCCGTCAACCTTTTCAACTGCCTTAACGTGTCCGAGGGCAAGGTCAACAACATGAATATAATCTCTTACGCCGGTTCCGTCGTGTGTGTCATAGTCATTGCCGAAAACACCAAGCTTCTCTCTTTTACCGATAGCAACCTGTGTGATATACGGCATAAGGTTGTTCGGAATTCCGTTCGGATCCTCGCCCATGGTTCCGCTTTTGTGAGCGCCAATTGGGTTGAAGTAACGCAGCAGGCAGATGGACCATTCATTGTCTGATACAAATAAATCCTGTAAAATACATTCAATCATGAACTTTGTTCTGCCGTATGGGTTTGTTACACCGCCAACCTGCATATCCTCTGTAAGCGGAGAAATATTGTTCATTCCATAAACCGTTGCTGATGAAGAAAATACGATTTTCTTGCATCCGTTATTTCTCATAACATCAAGAAGAATAAGTGTTCCGTTAACATTATTATCAAAATATTCAAGCGGCTTCTGAACACTTTCGCCAACAGCCTTCAAGCCTGCAAAGTGAATAACCGAGTCAATGTTTTCTTTTTTGAAGATTGCATCCATACCCTCACGGTCACGGATATCACATTCATACCATTTGAAATCTCTGCTTGTAAGAGCTTTGATTCGGTCGATGCTTGATTTTTTGCAGTTGTAGAAATTGTCGACAATTACAACGTCAACACCTGCGTTAAGAAGCTCAACACAAGTGTGGCTTCCGATGTATCCTGCTCCGCCTGTTACTAATACTGCCATAAAGTAATCCTTCTTTCAAAATAATATATTAATTAATATGCCTTGCCCCAATAAAGCATGTGCTTGGCAGGTTTGCCGCAGCAAACGCAGGTGTCAGAAAGCTGCTCCTGTTCAAAAGGAATGCACCTTGAGCCAACGCCGGTTGCTTCTTTAACCTTATCCTCGCATGCTTCATCGCCGCACCACATTGCTTTAACAAATCCATCTCCGTTTTCTTCAAGTGATTTTGTGATTTCATCAAGCGTTTTGCAAATGTAGGTTCTGCGTTCTCTGTTTTCAAGCGCTGCGTTGTAAATTCCGTTTCTTACCTCTTCAAGCTTCTGCGGAATAACTGTTTCAAGCTCGTCAAGAGAAACAAAGGTTTTTTCTCTGTTGTGGCGTGTTACGATAACACACTGATTGTTCTCGATATCTTTTGGTCCGATTTCAAGTCTGATCGGAACACCCTTCATTTCGTATTCGGCAAATTTCCAGCCCGGTGTGTTGTTTGAATCGTCAATCTTTGCACGGCAGATTTTCTTTAATCTGTCGCAAACCTCGTTTGCTTTTTCAAGCACACCCTCCTTGTGCTGAGCAACCGGAACAACGATAACCTGAATCGGAGCAACAGCAGGGGGAAGAACAAGACCGTTGTTATCCCCGTGGGTCATAATGATAGCGCCGATCAGGCGGGTTGTCATACCCCAGGAGGTCTGATGCGGATAAACAAGCTTGTTTTCCTTGTCTGAATACTGAATTTCAAATGCCTTTGCAAAGCCGTCTCCGAAATAATGAGAGGTGCCTGCCTGCAAAGCTTTTCCGTCGTGCATCAATGCTTCAATACAGTAGGTTCTTTCTGCGCCTGCAAACTTATCGCTCTCTGTTTTCATACCCTGAACAACAGGAATGGCAAGCTCCTTCTGGCAGAATTCTGTATATACATTAAGCATTCTTTCTGTTTCTTCAATCGCTTCTTCGGCTGTTGCGTGAAGCGTATGACCCTCCTGCCACAGGAATTCTCTTGAACGAAGGAAAGGTCTTGTTGTTTTTTCCCATCTTACAACGGAAACCCACTGATTATAGAGTTTCGGCAAATCACGATAAGACTGAACAACATTTTTGAAATGCTCACAGAAAAGCGTTTCAGAGGTGGGGCGAACACAAAGGCGTTCTTGAAGCTTTTCGCTTCCGCCTACAGTTACCCATGCACCTTCGGGAGCAAAGCG
>JAIDJS010000064.1 GCA_029052085.1 Eubacterium sp. | reverse complement strand
GAAAGGCTAACTCAATTAAAGACTTTCCCGTCGGAACTACAGGAATAATAATAAAATAGGAGAAGTAACGATGGTTTATGTTTTTCTTGCAGACGGCTTCGAGATTATTGAGGCTATGGCACCCGTTGATATGCTCAGACGAGCTAATGTTGAGGTTACAACTGTTGGCGTTGACAAAAAGATTATAACCTCTTCCTGCGGAATTTCCGTAACAGCTGATATTGTTTCAAATGAATTTGAATTTAAAGATGTTGAGGCGGTTGTTCTTCCCGGCGGCTTGCAGGGCGTAATCAATCTTGAAAATTCATCACTTGTTCAGTCTGTAATTGATGAAGCTGTTCAGGAGGGAATACTTGTGTGTGCAATTTGTGCCGGTCCGTCCATACTTGGTCATAAAGGGCTTTTAAAAGGCAAAAATGCTATATGCTTTCCCGGTTTTGAAGATTCTCTTGAAGGTGCAATTATTTCAAAGGACTATGTTGTAACGGATGGAGATTTTATTACTGCAAAGGGTGCAGGTGTATGTATTGAGTTCGGTTTGGAAATCGTTCGTGAGCTTGTAGGAGATGAAGCTGCCGAAGCGGTTAGGAGCACAATTCAGTGCATGTAAAAAGCAAATTAAGAAAGCATTTTCGTCAGCAGCGAAAAACGATTGCTGATAAAAGCAAAAAGGATTTTTTAATCTGTCAAAATGTGATAAAAAGTGATTTGTTTATAAATGCAAATCAGATTTTGTGTTATTATCCTTTGCAAGACGAGATAAACACCCTGTCTATTGTGGAGACTGCGTTCAAATACGGGAAAAGGGTAGCGCTGCCTTATTGCACGGATGATAACGGAAATATGGAATTTTATTATATTCATTCACTTGATGATTTGAAACCGGGTTCTTATGATATCATGGAGCCCGATACAGAAATTTGTAAAAAGGTTGCTGATTTCAGCAATTCATTGTGTATAGTACCGGCTTTTGCTTTTGATAAAAAAGGCTTCAGGCTGGGATACGGAAAAGGCTATTATGACAGGTTTTTAAAAAAATTTACATTTAATACCATTGGTTTGTGTTATAATAGTTTTCTGAATGATAGCTTGCCTGCCGATGATTATGATATTGCAGTCAAGTATATCGCAACAGAAGATAAAATAACCCTTTGTAAGGAGGATAAATAATATGTCTGATTTATATGAATCCGGTTTGAACCCTGTTGATGCTGATACAGGCAGTAAGGATATATATTTTTCCAATGAAGATTTTGCAAAGAAAATAAGAGACGGCAAAAAGGAAGCCAATCCTTCTTCGTCTGCCAAAAGCAAAAAGAATAAAAAAGGTAATCCTGTAGTTTCTACCTATTTGTTTTTTATCATTGTTATTGCAGTTTCTATGTGCATTTCCGTTTATGCAATTTTCTGCCTTAATGATTTATTCGGAATAACAAAAACAAAAGCTACAGTAACCGTAAGCTACAGCAAGCAGATTGAAGAGCCTTCGGAGGCTGTTGATCTTCTTGCTGATAACGGACTTATTAAGTGCAAAAATTTCTGCAAGCTTTTCATTAAGCTGGAAACAAAATTTATAAGAGATTCAGGTGTTAAGGCTCCGTATGAAGCGGGTGTTTATTACCTTAATGGAAAAATGGGGCTTGAAAATATGCTTGTTGCTATGAAAGGCACGGCAGATACCTCTGAAACGGTTAAAATCACATTTCCTGAGGGTATTACAACAGCTGATGTTATAAATAAGCTTGTTGATAATGAGGTTTGTGATAAGGCTGCGCTTTTATCTGTAATTGAGTCTACGGAGTTTTCCTATTCGCTTGTTTCAGATTTGAAATCAAAGGAAAGTGTTCCTTATAGATTAGAGGGTTATCTTTTCCCGGAAACCTATTATTTCTATATTGGTCAAAGTGCATCAAGTGCAATTGAAACCTTAATTAAAACGATGGAAGACAGAGTAACCTCTAAGCACAGAGAAAGAGCAAAAGAGCTTGGTTTTACAATGGATGAAATAATCATTATCGCTTCCATTGTTCAGGCAGAGGCTGCCAACTCTGAACAAATGAGTGAAATTGCGGCAATTATCGAAAACAGACTTAAGGATAAAACGAATCATCCGTCCTTAGGCTGCCAGTCAACCTATGATTATATTAAAAATAAGGTTGCTCCTTCTTTGTCCGCGACCTCTGCTCATACAGCTGATTATTATTTGAAGTATTACAGCACCAATGCTGATTCAGGTGTTGTAGGCCTACCTGAAGGTCCTATCTGTAATCCGGGCATTGATGCAATTGAAGCAGCACTTTATCCTGCAGATTCAAATGATTACTATTTCTTCCATGATACGAATCGTAATCTGTATACTGCCAAGGACCAGTATGAATTTAGATCAAAGATTCAGAAATACGCACCTTATTTGGATTATTAATATGAGAAATATAGAGCTTTTGTCGCCGTCCGGCGATATGGAAAGATTAAAGCTTGCTGTAAAATTCGGCGCTGATGCAGTTTATGTTGGCGGAACAATGTTCGGAATGAGAACCAATCCATCAAATTTTAATGCTGATCAGCTTAAAGAAGCAGTTGAGCTTGTTCACAAAAATAATAAAAAATTATATTTAACCTGCAATACCCTGCCACGCAATAATGAGATGGATGTATTGCCGGATTATCTGAAATATGTGTCGGAAATCGGGGTTGATGCACTTATTATTGCAGATATGGGTGTGCTGTCGCTTGCAAAAAAATATGCTCCCGATACTGAAATTCATATTTCAACACAGGCAGGAATTGTAAATTATCAGTCTGCAAATGCTTTTTATGAAATGGGTGCAAAGCGTATTGTTACAGCCCGTGAGCTTTCACTTGATGAAATTAAAACGATCAGGGATAAGACCAATCCGGATTTGGATATAGAGGTTTTTGTTCATGGTGCAATGTGTATGAGCTTCAGCGGCCGCTGCATACTTTCGGATTATATGGTTGGAAGAGATGCAAACCGGGGCGATTGTGCCCAGCCCTGCAGATGGAAGTATCATCTTGTTGAAGAAACAAGACCGGGTCAATATTTTCCGATTAATGAGGAAAAGGACGGAACCTATATTTTCAATTCACGTGATTTGTGTATGATTGAGCATATTCCCGAGCTGGTTAACGCCGGTGTTGATTCCTTTAAAATTGAGGGCAGAGCAAAGAGTGAGTATTATACGGCTATCGTAACCTATGCTTATCGTGCTGCAATTGATGCGTATCTGAAAAATCCTTCCGATGATTTTAAAGTTCCTCAATGGATACTTGATGAAATGGAAAAAATGAGCCATAGAGAGTATACCACCGGTTTTAATTTCGGAAGAATGGAAAACGGACAGGTTCTGAATACAGGCGGTTATATCAGAAACTGGGATGTGTGTGCTTTATATAAGGATTTTAAAGACGGAAGATTGATTGTGGATCAGAGAAACAGATTTTATGAAGGCGATGAGCTTGAGGTTGTTGAGCCTTTCAAACTGCCTTATAGTATTACTGTTGAAGATCTTTATAATGAAAATGACAAGGAAAAAACAGATGTTGCAAATAAGGCAACGGATGTTTATTCATTTAAATGTAATAAAATCATTTCAGCTGATGCAATATTAAGAAGAAAAAGAGATTAAAAATGACACCTCTGTGAATAATACACAGGGGTGTATTTTTATGAAGAAAAGAATGATTATTTTTTCTGCCGCTATGATATTTTTGTTTTCTGTTGTTGCACAAAGAATCGGATATGTAGTTTTCAGCGGTAATTATGAGGTTTCTTCTGCTCATAACAGCTACACGGTTGATATAGATAAAATATATGAAACCGTTTATGACAGAAATCTCAACAGAATTTCAAATAAGACGGAAAATCTTGTTGCTGTAATACGCCCTACAGAAAAATGCTTAACCGAAATGAATAAGCTGTTTACTTACAAAGAACGTGAGGAAATTATGGAGGAGCTTAAACAGGGCTATCCGGTTGTAAGAGAAATAGATCATTATATAAGCTGCAAATATATAAAAATATTGGAAACGACCAATCGGCATTCCGATGATATGTTGGCAAAGAATCTTGTAGCTGCCTGTGAAAATATAAAGCCCGATGCAGTCGGAAGCAGAGCAATTAATTTTTCTGTTGACGCTATAGGCAGGTTGTTGGACGGCGATGAGGGAATGATAATTGATGAAAATTACAACACAAAAAAAGGAATTTCTTTAACGCTTGATAATCGTATTCAGAAAATTACCGAAGATGCAGGTTCAGATATGAAAAGCGGGGCTATAGTTGTGCTTGATACAGATACAGGCGAAGTACTCGCTTCCTACAGTACGCCGAATGATTATTTGAATCGGGCATTTTCTTCTTATTGTGTCGGCTCAGTTTATAAGCTGGTTGTTGCTGCATGCGCTCTTGAAAACGGTATGGATGATACTTATGAGTGCAAGGGGCAGATAGCTGTAGGAGATACAACGTTTACCTGTCAAAAGGACAAAAAGCATGGAAAACAAACAATAAAAGAAGCTTTGGCAAATTCCTGCAATTGTTATTTTATCGAGCTTGCATTGAAGCTTGGTCCTGAAAAAATAATTGATTTATCAAAGAACTTGGGCTTCGGAGAAACAAATCATTTATATGAAGAATGGAGCGTGCTTAACGGGAATTTTCCCGATTCGGATGATTTGCAATCAAAAGGACAGCTTGCTCTTCTCGGTTTCGGGCAGGGCAAGCTGACGGATTCTCCGCTTCATTTTTCTTCTGTTATCGCATCCATTGCGAATGGCGGAATGTATAGAATGCCGAAGGTCGTTTTTGGCAATGTTGATGACGAGGGAAATGTTGATGAAATAAAGGATAATGAATCGCATAGAGCGATGAGCGAAGATACGGCAAAGGTATTGAGGGAGTATATGCGTTATGTTGTAGTTGACGGTTCGGGAAAAAGTGCTGATTATAATAATCAGACGGCAGGCAAAACCTCAACAGCCCAAAGCGGAAGAATGGTAGGAGAAAGGGAAATCCTCTACACCTGGTTTGCCGGCTTTTATCCCTTTGACAATCCGAAATATTCTATTGTTGTTATGACGGAAGACGGAACGAGCGGAGCAGCAGACTGCGGACCTATTTTTCGTACTATCGTTGAAAATATAGACGAATAGTGTTAATATGTATTTGAGGTGGTATTTATGCAGACGGCAAAGCTGAAAACATTATTAATTTATAAATATCTTAAAGAGTTTTCCGATGAAGAAAATCCTGTTTCAACAACTGAACTTATTGCTATGCTTAAGGAAAAAGGGATTTCAGCCGAAAGAAAAAGTATTTATGCCGATGTAAAAGCGCTTAATGAAATAGGATGTAATATTCTTACTGTAAGATCGCATAAATCAGGTTTTTCAATGGCTGAAAGAAAATTTGATCTTGCTGAGGTCAGGCTTCTTATTGATGCAGTATCCTCGGCAGGATTTATTACGCCAAAGAAAACGGCAGTGCTTGTTGAAAAGCTGGAAGGTCTTTTATCACTAAATCAGGCAAAGGCTTTAAAATCTCAGGTTTATTGCAGTGGTGAAAATAAATGCGATAATGAAGAGATTTATTACATAATTAATGGGCTTGACGAAGCAATCAGTACAAAGAAACAGGTTAAATTTGTTTATAAACGAAGAAATATTGATAAGGAGCAAAAAAAATCCTATACTACGAAAACCTTTGTTGTATCCCCATATGCGTTAATTTGGAAAGATGATCATTATTATCTTGTTTGTAATAATAACAAGTATGATAATCTCATCAATTTAAGACTTGACAGAATGAAGAAAATAGAAATACTTGAAGAGCCTCAGCGGCCTGTATCAGAAGTCAGTGAATATGATGTATTTGACCCTGCTGATTATTCATCAAAGATGTTTAATATGTTCAGCGGAAAGACGGATGAGGTAACGCTTCTTTGCAGTCTTGAAATACGGGAAGAGATTATGGATCGGTTTGGTACAAAAATTCCTTTAAGGGCTGCCGATATTGAGCATTTTGAAACAACCATAAATGCCGCTGTAAGTGATGGACTTGTTAGCTGGATTATGCAGTATGGCAAAGATATCAAGGTTTTGGAACCAAAATATCTTGCGGATATGGTTTCCGAAAAGGCAGGAAAGATTGCTGAATTGTATAAGTGAGTTAATAAGGGGATTTGATATATGAAAAATACAAAGTCTATTATCGCTATTATTATGGCAGTGATTATTATTTGTGCTTCATTTGCAGCTTGCAAGGCAAATGAAGCAACAGTAAACAAGGACAATGTTTCGGAAAGCGACACAATAAGCGTTAATGCGAGTGTACCGGAAGGACAGACTTCCAACATCGCTTCTGAAACTACTACGGAAAAGGAAACAGAGTCAACCACTAAGGCTGAAACTGATGAGGAGAATACGAAGGACACAGTTAAGACAACTGTAAAGGAAACAACCACAAAGAAAAAAGTGGTTACAACTACAAAAAAGCAAACTGCGACTACTAAGAAAAACACTTCTGAAAACACAACAAAAAAGAAAGCTTCTACTACTAAGAAGCAAACCACAACCAAAAAGGTTACAACTACAAAACCGAAAACTACTGTTAAGAATGTAACTCCGAAAGAGGTTCAGAATCAGGTCAATGCCTATATCAAGAGCAAAGGCATTCCTGTTAACGCTAAATCAATCGGTATTTCAATGACACCTGATAATTCAGGTTGGAGTGAAAGAATTGATAATTCTAAGGAAAGGCGAAATAACGGTCGTTCATTACAAATGTGCAAAGAACGTGTTGATCGTGAAATTGCCGAAGGAGCAGAATATCTTTACTGTTATTATGACAGTGACTGGTTCTACATTCTTTATCTGTAAAGATATATAACTTAATAATAGAACAAAGAAAGAACAATTGACAATTGATTTTGTTGATTGTTCTTTTTGTTTTGAGGTTTTGTAAATAAGCCTTTTTGGAATTTAATTACAGAAAGGTTGATTTTATGAAAAAGAAAAAAATTAAAGTGCCAAGCGAAGAAAAACGGGCTTTAAAATGCAGATTGATACTTTCAAAGA
>JAIDJS010000063.1 GCA_029052085.1 Eubacterium sp. | reverse complement strand
ATAAATGACAAATGCACCTTTGAATTTGAGAATATAAATATTGTTGAGGTTGTTGATTTATCGCTTAATATAAGTGACGGAAAAAATTTAGAGCTTGCCGCATTTGTAAGGAATGAAAAATCCGAGTTGATATTTATAAGCCAGAAAAAGGAAATGGATTCTTTGCATTTTAATTCTTCTGCAATATATGTTAAATCCTTTGATTATGTTATTAATTCCTCCAATCAGATAAATGTCAGATATTTAATCGAATATACAGCCATAAAATATGAAGAAAAAACCTTCAATGTACTGTCGGAAATCAATGTTTCGGATACACCGATGGCAGATTCTCCTGCGCTGGTTGTTTATTTTGCAAAGGAACAGGAACAGCTTTGGGATATTGCAAAGAAATTCAGAACATCCGTTGAGTTAATAAAAACCGAAAACGAATTAAAAGATGATGTGCTTCAGTCAAGGCGGATTCTTTTAATTCCGGGAATGTAAGGAGGGAATAATTTGAGTATTTATAACGATATATCATCAAGAACACAGGGAGATATTTATATTGGTGTTGTAGGACCTGTAAGAACAGGTAAATCAACCTTTATTAAAAGATTTATGGACACTCTTGTTATTCCGAGAATTAACGGAGAGTTCCAGAAGGAAAGAGCAAGAGATGAGCTTCCTCAAAGTGCCGCAGGCAGAACTATAATGACCACTGAGCCAAAGTTTATCCCCGAAGAGGCGATTGAGCTTTCAATGCAGGATAATCTTCATTTTAGAGTTAGGCTTATTGATTGTGTTGGTTATATTGTTCCAAGCTCTGTAGGCTATATCGAAGAGGATCAGCCAAGAATGGTAAGAACACCATGGTTTCCTGAAGAAATTCCATTTAATATGGCAGCGGAAATCGGTACACAAAAGGTTATTAATGAGCATTCAACAATCGGGCTTGTAGTTACAACAGACGGTTCTATCAGTGCTATTCCGCGTGAAGAATATGAAGAGGCAGAAGAAAGAGTAATCAATGAATTAAAGGAAATTAACAAGCCGTTTGTTGTTGTTATGAACTGCGTTGAGCCGCAGTCCGCCGAAGCACTTTCGCTTTGTGCTTCAATGAGCGAGAAATATAATGTTCCCGTTATGCCGGTTAACTGTCTTGATCTTAATGAAGAAGAAATTAATGCTATTCTCGAAAGAGTGCTTTATGAATTTCCTGTATCAAGCATTTCACTCAATTTCCCTTCATGGATAAAAAGTCTTGATTCGGATAATGAGCTTAAAACAAAGCTTTTCTCGTCCGTAAAGGAATGCTGTAATGATGTCAGCAATATAAGAAGCGTTAAGCTGTTTGCAGACAGACTTGCCGATAATTCGGACATAGAAAGCCTGAATATTTCAAATCTTGATTTATCAGATGGCAGCGTAAGCATTAAAATATCTATTGACAACAGCTATTTTTACTCTATTTTATCCAAGGAATGTAATGTTACCATTCATAATGAAAAAGAGCTTATGAAGGAAATTATAGAGCTTACAGTTATAAGAAATAAATATATGCGTTTTTCTGCCGCTCTTTCAGAGGTAGACAGAACAGGCTATGGCATAGTGATGCCTGATATTGAAGAATTAACACTTGAAGAACCGGAAATTATGAAACAGGGCGGCAGATACGGAATAAGGCTTAAGGCACAGGCTCCATCCATTCATATGATAAAATGCAATACGTATACCGAGGTTGCACCTATTGTTGGCAGTGAAAGCCAATCACAGGAGCTTGTTATGTATCTTCTTCGCGAATTTGAAGAAAATCCGGCAGATTTATGGAAAACCGATATATTTGGAAAATCGCTTCATGAGCTTGTTAATGAGGGACTTCACGGCAAGCTTGAGCGTATGCCGGATGATGCACGAAATAAGTTCAGAGAAACGATTGAAAGAGTTATTAATGAGGGCTGCAGCGGTCTTATATGTATAATTCTTTAAAAAAGAAAAGAGGGTGAATTCACCCTCTTTGTGTATATATCCATAAACCTATGGCTATTATTGCCTGAATTGCAATCATAACAGGAAGCCCGACCATAAATTTCTTATGCTTTGTTTTATGTCGGATTAATTTCATTGTTATGTATTCAGAGGCTGAACCGCCGAGCAATCCTAAAGTAAGCAGGAAATCTTCGGGTACACGTCTGCCTCCGGCTTTGGCATTTATTTTATCAATAATTGTTACAATAGCTGTTAATACGCTGATTAAAGCCAAATATGCAATAACAAGCTTATTCATTTCCATTTTTAAACTCTTTCAGTGTTTTCAAATCAAAATTTCCGATTGAAAGCTTTTCGCCTTTATCAAAGTTTTTGCCTTTCGCTTCATCAACAGTAAAAACGGATGCACATTTAGGGCAAATAAGAAAATATACATTGTTTGATTTTATAAAAGGAAATGTTGCATTCAGTCTGTTTTCTAAATTTGAAAACATATGAAAATGAACCGTTTTTTCGCATTTCGGGCAAACAAGGGAAACGGTTTCTCCCTTGTCTTTGATTTTTAGTCCTGTTCCCAATCTGTATTCCATAGTATCACCTGAATTTATTATATATATTATTTTACAAGTTTAAAGGAAAGTGTCAAGTATGAAGAAGATATTTATTTGTTTCATTTTATTTGCTTTTGTATTATGCGGCTGCTCTACTCAGGGAGGCGCCCGGGCGGATAAAGACGAGCCGGTTAATGCCGTTTATGTCAAGGCGGTTTGGATTACATATTTTGAGCTTGAGAAGCTGACTGCAAACAGCAACACGGCAAAAGATTTTGAAAAAGCGGTTAAATCTGCTTTTAAAGAAATCAAATCCGATGGCTTTAATACTGTTACTGTGCAGGTAAGACCATGTGCTGATGCGTTTTATAAATCGGATTATTTTCCTGTTTCAAAATACTGCTTTGGTGTTCAGGGCTGTGAACTGAAATATGATCCGCTTGAAATTATGGTCAATGTTGCTCACAATCTGAAGCTCAGAATTGAAGCATGGATAAATCCATACAGAGTAAGTCAGTCAAAGGAAATTGATGAATTATCCGATAATAATATTGCAAAGGAATGGTATAAAAG
>JAIDJS010000062.1 GCA_029052085.1 Eubacterium sp. | reverse complement strand
TAGCAGTAATTTCAACCTTTGTGTACGGCTGCCGATGACCCATCTTGCGTTTTTCATTCTTCTTTGGCTTGTAAGTAAATACAGTGATTTTCTTGCCCTTGCCGTTCTTAAGAACCTTAGCTGCTACAGTTGCCTTTGCGCAATCCTTACCAGCCTTGAAGCCCTTATCTGTGCTTACAGCAAGAACGTTATCGAAAGTGATTTCTTCCTCAGCATCAACGCCGAGCTTTTCAATGTAAAGAACATCGCCTTCAGCAACCTTATACTGCTTACCGCCTGTTACGATAACTGCGTACATCTGATTTTCTCCTTTATCAAGTCTCGCTACGATAGGTGTATATTTACATATAACTTTCCAACCCATAATATGCGGCTTAATTATTATAGCAGAAAAATATGTTTTGTCAATAGTTTTATATTATTTTAATACTTTATAGGGTTTGGTGTCCTTGGCAAACCGAAGAATCCCTCCGTCAACCTTAAGGTTGCCACCTCCCTTTCACAAGGGAGGCAAAAAGCTGTAAAAAGAGCAGACTTTCGTCTGCCCTTACTTTTACATTAATCTTTAGCTTCTCTTCTTGCTGCAAGCTCGGAAGCAATTTTTGCTTTCTTTTCGCCAACAATATCATATTTGAACATAGGAATTGTTGAAAGAAGAGCAAGAATACCCGGCATAACCGTATATGCAAAGAAGATAATATCCTTTGTGCCGACATCAAAGCCTGCTGCTGTACCTGCCGTAATCTGAGCAACTGTATCGGAATAGCCAGAGAACTGAACAAATACAAGACCAAGAGCAGTTCCAAGAGCAAGGCAAACCTTGATGGTAAGCGTAAGAACGGAATAAGCAGCACCCTCCATACGCTTCCCCGTTTCATACTCATAATAATCTACGCAATCTGCCGTCATAATCATCGGCATAAGGGTAACTGCACCAAACTGCAGACCGATCAGGAACAGGAAGAGATAGAAGAGAACGGTAAGCACCATACTATCAGGATTTCTGAACCAGAAAAAGCCTACAATAAACGAAAGCACGGAAACAGCAAAGCCATAGAAGGACATTATAAGATAAACCTTCTTTTCGCCAAGCTTTTTGATAAGAACAGGACAAATTGCCATACTTACCATTGAGCCGATAGCCGTAACAATACCAAGAACAGCAACCAGATTCTGGCTTCCGAGAAGAACATTGGCAGCCTGAACCTGAATACCCATAGCCATCTGTCTGCCGAAGCCAAGGAAATAGGAAATAATAACAAGCATAAGCGGCTTATTATTCTTAAGCGCATTAATCATATCCTTAGTTGTCGTTTTTTCTCCTGATACATAAGGCACTCTTTCCTTATTGAGCATAGGAATAAGAGCGAATAAAACGCAGCCGAGAACTGCCGTTAACACAGCCGTCCAGAAATATTCGCCGCCGATCATCGGCGTATCCGTTTCTCCCTCAAAGCCGATAACCTGAGAACCGCCGGGAACAATAAGGCAAACAACAGGAACAACAACGACACAGGCGGAAAAGCCGATCTGCTTGAATGTATTTGAAATGGAAACTACATTTGTTCTTTCGGTTGGGTTAGGTGTTAATACCGAAGCGATACCCTGTGAAGGGACATCGCCGAGAGTCATTGCAAGGCTCCAGATAAGATACGTAACAAAAATCCAAACATATGTAAGCATCTTATTATCCTTGAAAGGCACGTCAATAAAAACTACTGCCGTAAACACAAGAAGAGGAATAATGGAATACATAATCATGGATTTGAATTTGCCGTGCCTGCTCTTTGAACGGTCTACCATATTGCCGACAATTGGATCAAAAACTGCAGAAACGATTTTTGCAATTAAAATAAGAATACCTACTACCGCAATATCCGCTCCGAGAATGGAAGCATCAAACTCTGCCTGATATGAATTCAAAAGACCTACGATTGCCTGAAATCCGAAAAGACCAAGCGAATACGCAGCAATTTCTTTGAAATTCATATGCTTTTGTGTTGTAATATCTGCCATAAATAAAACCTCCGTTTTAAAAATACAAATTAATCCTTGAATATTTCGCTGAATATATCTATATCAGCCGCCCTCATAACCGCGCTGAACAATCTGCTTCCGTTAACAGGAAGAAGCTTTCCGAAAATGTTCATTGCGTGGGCATCCATTCCGTGAATCTGAAGCGCCTGCTTATGCTCTATACCAAACATAATCATTTTTACCATTAAATCACAGTCCGTTGAAATCATATCAATAAGCTTCTGCCCTTTTTCACTTTCAGCAGACTGATTTCTCATAATATCGGTTTTCGTAAAGCCCGGACACACAAGACCGACATAGAGCTTTCCTCTGTATTCCTCTCTCATAGCTTCCGTAAACGCTTTTAAAGCAGCCTTGGAAGCTGAATACGACGAGGTGCCTGCAAGACTCATAAGCGAAGCCGAGGAATCAATATTGATAACTGCTCCGTTTTCACTTTCCAAAAGAAAAGGCATCAGCTCCTTAATGGAATAAACAGCAGAATAGAAATTGATATTCATAACATTTTCTATTTCTTCAATATCATATTTTTCTACCCTTTTGAATTTAGGAAGAATTCCCGCATTATTTATCAGAACATCCGGCTGCGTTCCGTTCTCGGCAAGTTCAGCGGCAAAGCTCTGCCAATTTTCACGCTTTGAAACATCAAAAAGCTTATATGTAAACTGTTCGGCATAGCTTGGACCTAATTCTTCAATAAATTTTTTCATTTTCGGCTCGCTTCGTGCTATTCCGATAACATTGCAGCCATGCTTTTTAATCAGCGCTGCCGCAATACCGGCACCCATACCGCCTGACGCACCGGTTACAACACAGGTTTTACCATTTAACCAGCAAGACATACTTAACCCCTCCTTACAAAAAGCTAACCTGTGTCTATTATACAGTAAAAGACACAGGTTTACAATAAAAAATTACTATTTTTTGCATATATCATACCATTGACAGTCAGGGCATATTCTTGATATGTTTCCTGCACCGAATACAACAGTAAGCTTATCAAAACGGCATACCTTTTCATTATCCCTGCATACACCGTCAATGAGATTAGGGCAGAAAGAGCATATATCATCCGCATCAAAGATTACTTCGTATGCTTCTCCGCTCATAAAGCGTTCTTTAATACTTTGCATATTTTTGCAGAATTCCTCACTGTAGCCTCTGCCGTTAAAACGGGGAAGGCAATTCAAATGATGCGCTCTAAGCCTTAACATGCTTATCAAGCCTTTTGCAAAGGAGCGTTGCAATTGCAATTTTTACAATATCGGGAATTATAAACGGAACAACGCACATAGAAAGCGCCGCACCGATTGTTACGGAATCCGCACTATTGCTGTTATTATAAAGAACAAACCACGCCGTACCGAAAGCATAGCAGACAGCAATGCCGATAAACATTGAAAGCGCATACACCCAAACCTTTTTTCCAAGCCCTTTAAGCATAATTCCAACTATAAGAGCTGTAAAAATAAAACCGATAATATATCCGCCTGTTATACCAAAAAGCACACCGGCTCCGGAAGAAAAGCCGGAAAAAACAGGCACCCCTATTAAACCGAGCAGTATATAAACAATCACTGTAAGAACACTCTTTTTTGTACCCAGCAGACCTGCCGCAATGCAGACTGCCATAGTCTGCAATGTTACAGGCACTGCAAGCGGAATGGATATCCATGAGCACACCGCAATTAACGCCGCAAAAATTCCGATATACGCAATATCAATTGTTTTAAGCTTTTTACTCTTTTTAATCTTTTCTTTTTCCATATTCTTTACCTCCTGAAGAAAACACGCTTAAGTTTGTTATGTATTATTTATACATGCAGCGCGGTGAATTGTCAACTATTTAATCACAATAGGTTTACAATTAAAACATTTGCACAAAAGCATATAATATGATAATATAAAAAAGAGGTGAAGCTTTATGGAAAGAAAATGGTTCAAGGGCGATACACATTTACATACAACAAACAGTGACGGCGGTCTTACCAAAGGGCAGCTTGTTGAATACTGCAAAAATCAGGGTCTTGATTTCATAATCATTACGGACCATAATTATAATACGGTTGAAAAAAGCTACTATGACGGCGATATGCTTGTTATTCAGGGACAGGAGCTTACAGACGACAATGGTCATGTTAATATCTGGGGCGTAAAAGTTCCCGAAGAGCCGCCGTATACGCTGAATACCCGAGAGGATTATGAGCGAATCATTGCAAAATGCAAGGAAGCAGGAGCAACAGTTTCTTTAAATCATCCTTTCTGCTCTATGTGCGGATTTCGGTTTGACATAGACGGGCTTTACTGCGATTGCGTTGAGGTTTGGAATACGATTCAGCATTCAGACAATATGGTAAACCGGGATTGGTGGGTAAATCAGCTTTTAGCCGGCAACAAAATTCCTGCTGTCGGAGGCTCTGATTTCCACAAGGAATATGTTCCCGGTGTTAAGCTTCTTATCTCTTGTCCTACAACAATCGTGCTTGCTGAGGAAAACACACCTGACGCCATTCTAAAGGCTATGCGGGAAGGCAGAAGCGTAATCACAAATTCCCCGTCCTCAACAATGATTGATTTAACCTGCGGAGATGCCGTTATCGGCGACACTGTTCCGTTTGAAAAAGGAAAAAGAATAGATGTAAAATTAACCAATCTATTCAGATACCACAAGGTTACCGTTTTCAACAACAAAACTCCGATTTTCAGTTTTAATTCAGGCTGTAAGAAATACAAGGAATATTCCTTCAGCTGTGCGGTTAAGGAAAAGGGCTTTGTAAGAGTAGAAGTAACTTATGAATACAAAGGAATTGCCAAAAAGGCTTACAAATTTGCAGAAGAAAAATATCTTGGCTGCAAAAACACAAACGGCTTTCCTCCTTTCATAAGAGCATTTACAAATCCGATTTGGTTTGAGTAATTATGGATAATAATAAAGAAAAAATACATTCTATACCTAAAAATTTTAAAATAAACACACGAATTGTTTTAACATCTGTTCTGGCCATTGCCATTCCAACGATACTTATCATCGTGCTTACAATAACGATGTTTTCCGTTGCTTCATCCAAAATCAATTCTCCTGCCATCTCATCTGCTTCCTACAATGTTGTAATCCAGCTTAAATGGAACCAGATTGCATCGATGACAGCAAGAGTTCGTGAAAAAAAGACAAAAGTTAATGAAAAGCTTAAAGAAACAACAGATATCTGCAGGCATTTTGAGGAAGACGGAGCATTAATTCTTATAACCG
>JAIDJS010000061.1 GCA_029052085.1 Eubacterium sp. | reverse complement strand
TAATTGCATATTTGTCATATAAAAATTCCCTCCTGATAAATGAGTCGGGAATTGGAATAAAAGGTATTACCAATTCGTTGTAATTATATGATAAATATTGACAGTATTCGTTAAAAACGACCTTCTCAACCACTTTTCGACACTTTCTGATACTATCAGACAGCTTTAATATAAATTTATTTAATAAGCTTTCCGGCAATATATAAACAAATAACCACCAAATCGGTGGTTATTTGTTTATACTCTGATATAGATAATACTTTTTACTTTTCAACCCATTCAAAATCAACATTAAGGAAATACGCCAGTTCTGCCACACGAAGCGTTTTCTCTCTTGCCTCGCACAAATAAATCCAGCAATATGTACCTTGCCTATTTGAACCCATACCTGCAACAAATGATTCGCAGGTATAAAATAAATCCGCTATTCTATCATTATATTTGCCGTAATCTTCAATAGCTTTCATTTTTTCAATTAAGTCTTCCTTAATATGGTCTTTTGAAACAGGTATATTTTCCGCATAATCAAGAATAGTTTTATAAATGATTTTGTACTGTTTTTCATATGCTTCAGCCCATTTTAAATAGTTTTCATATTCATGCGGGATATCAAAACAAGGGGTATTATTCTGAATATCCAGATATTTTTGATCAATCGGGTTATTACTGATTTTATCAACTATTTCTTCATTCTCTATTAAATATGGAATATATTCAAATTGCGAAGAAATAAGCAATTGTTCTCCAACAGTATCAATCAGCATTTTTAATTCCCAGTAGCTGTTTGAGAAATCTTTAATACTTTTGCCTTTTGAAATAATGCCCAAATAATCATTCGCTTCATCAACGGTCAGTTTATATGTTTTTTCTCTGCCGTCAGGCGTTGTATATTCAAACTGAACAAAATCAGCATTTTCAATGCAGGCAAGAATGATAAATGCACAGCTTTTGATTTTCTGCTCATAGCTTTCATCTGTAAAAACAGAAAACATTTCATCATATGAATTGATATCGTAAATTTCCAAGCCGTAAGGCTTTTCATCCGTAAGAAGATGAATGGAATAGTTCTCACATTTTAATGTATCGTTAAGATGTATTGCAGAAAGCAGATGTGATACGGCAGAATTATCGCCAATATATTTAACTTTGGCATTATAAATATCATTGATTTTCTGAGAAATTATTTCTCCGTTTTCCCAAAGCACCCTGCCGTCTGCGGTCTGCACTTTTGAAATCGTTTCATCTGCTATAAATGCAAAATCCGTTGAATCCTTTTTACTTAATGAAAACAAGGAAGATTTTACACTTATCGTCACAATACCGTCTGCTTCTTTTGCAGACACTTTGGTTATATTGTTTGAACTGCTGAATAATAATATTTCTGCACTTATCTGATGATCTGTTACATAAATATTATTAACGGAATACGCTGCATCTTCAACACCGATAAAGCTATAAATCCCGAATGCAATTATAATAAGCAGCATAAAAACCGCTAAAATGGATGCAATCACTCTTTTGTTCCTGTTTTTTATTTTTTTCAGATAATTAATTTCTTTCTTGTCCTTTTTTTGCTCAACATCCTCTCCGTTTACCATTTCATTGTAAATCCCCGAGCAGGTTTCACAAACAGAAAGATGTTCTTTTATTTCTTCTTGCGTTTTTTCACTTACCAAGCTGTCAGCAAAGCTCGGAAGCAAATCCTGAACGATGTTGCATTCTAATTTACCCATTTTCATTTAACTCCTCTCTTAAGGCAAGCTTACCGCGATAATATGTTACCCTTGCCCATTGCTCTGTTTTTCCAAGAATACCGCCTATTTCTCTAAAGGATAATTCGCTGAACAACCGCAAATATAAAACCTCTCTTGCTGGCTCAGATATATGGTGAATTGCTTTTAATATTTCCAGCTTCGTTTCATTTGATATGTATTGCTCTTCCAATGTAAACCGAACCTCGAAATTTTCGTTCAACTCGTCTGTTTTCGGATACTTTCTCCAGTATTCGTAAAGCTTATTCTTTGCTATTCCGCAAAGCCATGTACTTACTTTGCATGAAAAATCAAATTTATCTGCACTCTTAACCGCCTGATAAAAGGTTTCCTGAGTCAGCTCTTCGGCAATATCTTCACTGCCTGTTTTTGAAAAGAGGTATTTATATATCATATTGGAATATTCCCGATAAACATGTTCAATTGAAATATTTTTATCCATATTTTTACC
>JAIDJS010000060.1 GCA_029052085.1 Eubacterium sp. | reverse complement strand
TCCCCAAAGGTAAAAATCGTTTTTGAACATAACGGAAAAACAAGAAGATTGCCCTTTTTGATAAGAAACTTTTATAGACAGAAACAGAATGATTTATGTGTTGTCATTTGCACCTGCTCCTATTTGCTTGATTATATTTTTGATGGTTTTGAAGATTTAAGTGAAATAAGGGCAAGGATTGATTTATATTACGGCGAAAACGAAGTTGTTGCTCTTCCGTTTACTGTTTCAAGCAAAGTAATTTATGATAATCCGTATCTTGATATCGAAGATAGATTTATCGGCAATGAAAGCTTTGACGGATTTACCATTTTTGAACGTGAAGCAAAATCAGATCAGTGCAAAAAATCAAATGTTCCTTATTCATTAGGTCTTGATCCAGAAAACGGAATCATCACTGTATCAAAAGGGGAAACAACTGCTGAACACAATAAAATCAAATTATCTCCGATAGTAAAAATCATTTTCTCCTTTTTTAAAATAATTCTTGCTATTGCGCTGCTTCCGTTCCTTATCATCGCAGGAGCTATTGCAGGAGCAATAAGCATAGTTTGCAATTTGAATAATAAAAAGTCCGGGAAAAAGTTATTGGTGGATAAAATCATTAATATTTTTTCATTTTTCTTCGGAACCAATGTAAGAAAAACAAGGCTTTATAAATCAGCAGTGCAATCACTGAAAAAAATCAGAAAAAAAATGAAGCATTTCATATGCCATAATCTTTTCGATTACTTCTGCAAAAAGCCAATCGTACAAAACAGAATTACCTTTATGTCCGGGCGTAGAGATGAGCTTGGCGGAAATTATGAGTTTGTTTACAATCTTATTAAGGACAGGGAAGATATAGATTTCCAGTTTTTAATGTTTTCAAATCCTGCAAAGCACGATCATCTGAAAACAATCAAAAAATTCTTATATCTTTATGCAACCTCAAAGGTAGTTATTGTTGATGATTACTTCAGACTTCTGAATACAGTAAAAAAGCGTAAGGGCGTTACCGTGATTCAGCTTTGGCACGCCTGCGGTGCATTTAAAACCTTTGGCTTTACCCGTTTAGGGAAAACCGGCGGCCCGAAGCAGAATGAGCATAATCACAGAATGTATGATTATGCAATCGTCAGCTCTCAGGAAATCGCAAAACACTATGCTGAAGGATTCGGAATTTCCGATGACAATGTTGTTGCAACCGGCATACCACGTACAGATGTGTTTATGAATACGGAATATGCAGAAAATGTCAGAAAGAGATTTTTCAGTCAATATCCGAATCTTGAATCGAAAAAGATTATTTTGTTTGCACCAACATTCAGAGGCAAAGGTCAAATGAGTGCCTATTATCCAAGAGAAGCCTTTCATCCCGAAAAGCTTCTTGATAAGATCGGCGATGATTATGCTGTTTTAATTAAGCTTCATCCCTATTGCAAGGAAAGATTTGAAATATCGGAAAAATATAAAGACAGAATTATTGATTTTTCAGATAATGTTGAATTGAATGATTTGTTATTTGTTACTGATTTGCTTATAACGGATTATTCAAGCGTTATTTTTGAAGCCTCTCTTCTGGATATCCCTATGCTTTTCTATACTTATGATTTATATTTGTATATCAAGGAACGCGATTTTTATTATGATTTTGAAAGCTTTGTTCCGGGTAAAATTTTATATTCCGAAAAAGAGATTGCGGAAAGTATAGAAAACGAAGATTTTGAGCAAGATAAGGTAAGCAGCTTTAAATACAAATTTTTTGACAAGCTTGATGGTCTTTCAAGCCAAAGAGTTGCTGATCTGGTAATAAAATGTTTGGAATTAAACAATGATATGGAGAAATAAATATGGTTTACGGAGTAATTCTTGCAGGTGGAATCGGTTCACGTATGGGCGGTGAAAGGCCTAAACAGTATTTAACTGTTAAAGGCAAGCCTATTATTATTTATACAATTGAAAAATTTCTCCCTTGCTCTAAATTTGAAAAAATAATCGTTTTATGTCCTGCTCAATGGGTTGAGCATACAAAGAATATTATAAAAAAGTATGTTGGCCCGTTAATGGATAAAATTGTTGTTATTGAAGGCGGAAGCACAAGAAATGAAACAATTATGAATGCCATTGATTACATCGAGTCTGAAGGCAAGCTTGATGATGATACAATCATAGTAACGCATGATTCTGTAAGACCCTTTGTTACACACAGAATCATTGAAGAAAACATTACCGCTTGCGAAAAATTCAGTGCCTGTGATACTGTTATTGCTGCAACTGATACAATAGTAGAAGCAGAAAACGGAAAAGAAATAAGCAGTATTCCAAACAGAAGCATTATGTATCAGGGGCAGACTCCGCAGTCCTTTAAGGCAAAGAAATTAAAAAAAGTGTATAATTCCTTAACAGACGAAGAAAAGGATATTTTAACTGACGCAGCAAAAATATTTGTGCTGAAGGGTGAAAGGGTAGCGCTTGTTGAAGGCGAAACTTTTAACATTAAAATAACATATCCTTATGATCTGAAAATTGTTAAATCACTATTGGAGTGTGAAGAATGATTAACACTGTTTATCGTCTTGCAAGGGCAAGAAAATTGGAAATTGCCTTTGAAGATATTGAGCTTTTTGGTCAAAATGCAGTTGTACGTCCAACACATCTTTCTATTTGCAATGCAGATATGCGTTACTATCTTGGAACAAGAGATGCCAAAATTATGGCAGAAAAGCTGCCTATGGTGCTTATTCATGAGGGTGTCGGAAAGGTTGTTTTTGATCCGACCGGAAAATGTAATGCTGGCGATATAGTGGTTATGGTTCCCAATAGCCCCGCAGAACAAAATGAAGTTATTGCGGAAAATTATCTTCGCTCATCAAAATTCTGCGGTTCTTCAGCGGATGGTTTTTTACAGGAATATATCAGCATTTCACCCGAAAGGCTTGTTCCGCTGCCAAAAGATATGAATATGAATGTTGCAGCCTTTACCGAAATTGTTTCTGTATCCCTTCATGCAATTTCACGCTTTGATAAAATTGCTCATTCCTGCAGGCACAGAATCGGTGTGTGGGGGGATGGTAATCTGGGTTACATAACCTCCTTATTGCTAAAAAAGCTGTTTCCCGAAACAGAGGTGTATATTTTCGGAACATCATATGATAAGCTTTCCTATTTTACTTTTGCAGATGGTATTTTTGCCGTAAATGAAATTCCGAAAGATTTTTTTGTTGATCACGCCTTTGAATGTGTAGGAGGAAACGGAAGTGCAGTGGCAATAGAACAGATTATTGCTACTGTTATGCCGGAAGCAACCATTTCAATTTTAGGTGTTTCTGAATATCCTGTGCCTATAAATACAAGAATGATACTTGAAAAAGGTCTGCGTTTCTTCGGTTCATCAAGAAGCGGTGTTAAGGATTTTGAAAATACAGTTAAGCTATATAAAAAGTATCCGGAAATAATAGATTATCTTGGTAGTATTGTCAGCTCTGTTAACACAGTTTCAACAATTGATGATATAGCTGCTGCTTTTGAGAAAGATGCGCAAAAAGCATTTGGTAAAACGATCATCCGATGGAAAGAATAATTGCTTTTTAATATTTATTTAAGTATTTTCAAATAATGCTTGCATTTTGCAGCACTTTATGATATATTATCTAAGCATTTGTTCCGTTGCTGTCCTTGCAACGCGTTAAATGTTATGCGTTAAAGCATTTAAGTGGATGGTCCTCTGTCAATTTTTTGTTATGAACATCTGATAAATTAATAAGGAGGAAATAAAAATGGACGCAATTAAAATTATCGAAGCAGGCAGTGTTCAGAAAGAGCTTCCTGAATTCAAAATCGGTGACACTGTAAGAGTTGGTGTTCGTATCCGCGAGGGTAAAAACGAAAGAGTTCAGATGTTTGAAGGTACTGTTATTGCTGTTAAAGGCTCAGGCATTTCAAAAACATTTACTGTTCGCCGTGTTTCCTATGGTGTTGGCATTGAGCGTGTATTCCCATTCAACTCAGCAAATGTTGAATCAGTACAGGTTGTTCGCCACGGTAAAGTTCGCCGTGCTAAGCTTTATTACCTCAGAGACAGAGTTGGTAAGGCTGCTAAAGTTAAAGAAGATATCTAAGTTTTTAACTTTCAAAACCGCTTCAAATGAAGCGGTTTTCTTTTTGTCATTTTAATTGTTTTCTTGACTTTGCTTCTGTTTTATAATATCTTATATTTATAATGTTTTAAGGGGTACTGCTATGCTTGAAATAAAAAACAAAGAATTCTGTATGAATGGAAGGCCTTTCAAAATTTATTCGGGTGCTATGCACTATTTCCGTATTCTTCCTGAATATTGGGAAGACAGATTAACCAAGCTTAAGCTTGCAGGCTTTAACACAGTTGAAACCTATGTCTGCTGGAATCTGCATGAGCCTCAGCCGAACGAATTTTGCTTTGAAGGTATGCTTGATATAGTTAAATTTATTGAAACAGCTAAAAAGGTTGGTCTTTACTGCATTGTACGTCCCGGTCCATATATCTGCGCTGAATGGGACTTTGGAGGCTTGCCTGCATGGCTTTTAAAGGATAAAAATATGCAGATTCGTTGTAACTATCCTGATTACTTAGCTTGTGTTGAAAGATTCTATAAAAAGCTGCTTCCGATGCTTGTTCCGCATCTTGAAACCAATGGCGGAAATATCATTGCAATGCAGGTGGAAAATGAGTATGGCTCATACGGCAATGACAAAGAATACTTAGAGTTTATCGAAAACCTTATGAAAGAATGCGGCATTGACGTTTTATATTTCACATCAGACGGCAATTGGAAAAATATGCTCTCAGGCGGCTCGCTTCCTCATATCTATAAAGTTCTCAATTTCGGTTCAAAAGCAAAAACAGCATTCAACTGTTTAAAAGACTTTGAGAACGACGGACCGAATATGTGCGGCGAATTCTGGTGCGGCTGGTTTGATCATTGGGGAGATAAACATCATACCCGTGATGCTTCATCCGTCGGAAAAGAAATAAAGGATTTCCTTGATATCGGTGCAAGCTTCAATTTCTATATGTTCCATGGCGGAACAAATTTCGGATTTACAGCGGGAGCAAATCAAAATTCGGGAAAGGCATACGAGCCCACTGTAACAAGCTATGATTACTGTGCACTTTTAAATGAATGGGGTGATTATACACCTGCTTATCATGAAGTAAGAAAAATACTTTGTGAGCATCAGGGTATTGAAATGAGTGAATTGCCTCCTTCACCGAAGCTTCAGTCAATCGGTGATATTGAATTAACCGAAACTGCTTCTCTTTTTGATAATCTTTCCAATATTGCAGAAAAACATTATGCTCCTGTTCCGGAAAGTATGGAATACTTCAGTCAGAACTTCGGATTGATATATTATGAAACCGTAATTAAAGGCAAGTACGATATTTCTCCGCTTAATATTAAAGATGTTCATGATTTTGGTTATGTTTACTTTGATGATAAATTCAAGAAAAGAATAAGCCGATTGGAAAATACAGTTAAAAACAGAGGACTGAAAGCCCTGTTTTCTAAAAAGAATTCCGGGAAATTCCTTATGTCGGCAATAAAGGACAGCCGCAAAATCGGTGTTCTTGTTGACACAATGGGCAGAGTTAACTATGGCGAGCATATGATTGACCGCAAGGGCATTAGCGATATTTACATAGGCAATCAGCGGCAGATGGGATATGATATTTATACAATCCCACTTGATAATCTGGATAGGCTTGAATATAATACAAACGAAAAAGATGTTCCTCTGTTTCTTAAAGGTAGCTTTAAGGCGAAGTCAAATGATGATTGCTTTGTCCATCTGAATGGTTTTAAAAAGGGCTATGTATGGGTTAATGGCTTTAATCTCGGAAGATACTGGGAAATAGGTCCGCAGAAATCATTGTATCTTCCCGGTGCTGTTTTAAAAGAAAACAATGAAATCATTGTGCTTGAAATGGAAGGCTTTTCAAAGCCCGCCGTTTCCATTACGGACAAGCATAATTTAGGATAAACGAATAGAAAAGGTAGTGATAGTAAAATGCCTGATTTTCAAAAGCAGTATATTCAGTGGTTTCCAGGCCATATGGCTAAAACAAGGCGACTCATTAAAGAAAGTCTTAATTTAGTAGATGGTGTTGTTGAAATTGTTGATGCAAGAATTCCATATTCAAGCTCAAATCCCGAGATTGATGATTTAATAAAGAATAAACCGAGAATCATTCTGCTTAATAAAAGCGATGTTGCAGACCCCAAAGCAACTAAAATGTGGATTGAACACTATAAAAGCAAAGGGTTTTATGCGCTTGCAGTGGACTGCAGAAGCGGAAAGGGGTTAAATCAGTTTATACCTGAGTGTAAAAAAGCTCTAAATCGTATAATTGAACGGAATGAAGCTAAGGGAATGGCAGGCAAACCTATAAGACTTATGGTTGTCGGTATTCCGAATACAGGCAAATCCTCTTTTATAAACCGAATGGCAGGCAAAAATAAAGCTGTGGTCGCAGACAGGGCAGGGGTTACAAGAAGCAATCAATGGTTCAACTGCGGAAACGGAATTGAGCTTTTGGATACACCCGGAGTTCTCTGGCCAAAATTCGATGATTCCGAAGTAGGGGATAAGCTGGCTTTTATCGGTTCAGTTAAGGATGAGGTTACTGATCTGGAAAGTCTTTCCTGCCGACTTCTTGATGTGCTCAATAAAACGCATCCTGAAATGATTGAAGAAAGATATAAAATTTCCGATTTTCAGGATTTACAGGGCTGGGAAATTCTTGAAATGATTGGCAAAAAAAGAGGATTTTTAGTTAAGGGCGGAGAAATCAACTATGAAAGAGCCGCCGCAATAGTTTGTGATGAATTCAGAGGAGGAAAGCTTGGGCGTTTGAGCCTTGAGCTGCCACAGAAATAATGGATTGGTTATTATACGAAAATGAAGCTAAAAACAAAGGATATAAGGTAATATGCGGCGTTGACGAAGCAGGAAGAGGACCTCTTGCAGGTCCTGTCTTTGCAGCAGCCGTTATTTTACCTGACGGACATATAATTGAGGGTGTGAACGATTCAAAAAAGCTTTCTGAAAAAAAGCGGGATGCGCTTTATGATAAAATTATTGATGAATGTGTCTGTTATTCAGTCGGTATTGCAACAGAAAAGGAAATTGATGAAATCAATATTCTTCAGGCAACCTTTCTTGCAATGAAAAGAGCAGTTGACAGTCTTGAAATCAAGCCAGACTTGGCGCTTGTTGACGGAAACAGAGTACCTCCGCTTGATACTGATGTTGAAATCATTGTCAAGGGGGACGGAAAATCCGCTTCAATTGCCGCTGCATCCATTATTGCCAAGGTTTCAAGGGACAGATATATGCTTGAACTTGCAAAAAAATATCCTCAATATGAATTTGAAAGACACAAAGGCTATCCGACAAAGCTTCATTACGAGAAAATTTATGAATACGGCATTTCGGATATTCACAGAAAATCATTTCTGAAAAAGGTGCTCAACAACAATGAATAGTATCGGCAAGCTTGCAGAGCTTAAGGCGTGTGATTATTTACAAAAGAAAAAATATATTCTTCTTGAAGCCAATTATAAAAGCCGTTTCGGCGAAATTGATTTGATTATGAAGAATAAGAAATATATATGCTTTGTTGAAGTAAAAATGAGGAATGAAAAATCAATTGCCAAGCCATCTGAATTTGTTGATGCGTATAAGCAACGTAAAATGGCAGCAACAGCAGAGCTTTATCTTTCTTATAATAAAACAAATTTGCAGCCAAGATTTGATATTGTTGAGGTTTTTACTGAAAATAACAAAATAAAATCAATAAAACATCTTGAAAATGCGTTTCAGTTATATTAAAAT
>JAIDJS010000006.1 GCA_029052085.1 Eubacterium sp. | reverse complement strand
AATATATTTAGATAGTAATGGCAGATTATGCTTAATTTTCACATTTAGGAATGATGGGTAATGTATTATCGTACACAGGCAGTTATTAACTTGGATGCTGTTGAATACAACTTTAATCAGGTAAGAACAAAGTTATCAAAAAACGTAAAAATTTTATCTGTTGTTAAGGCAGATGCTTATGGTCACGGTGCTGTACCTATAGCTAAGTTTTTAGACGATAAATGTGATTTTTTTGGTGTTGCCTGTATAGATGAGGCAATGGAGCTTATTCATGCCGAAATCAGAAAACCGATACTGATTCTTGGTTATTCTTCTCCGGAGCTTTTTGATATAATTGTTAAAAATGATATAAGAATTTCTGTTTTCTCTTATAAGGATGCTGTTGCATTATCTGATGAAGCAGTTAAACAGAATAAGACTATACCGTTTCATTTTTGCGTTGATACAGGTATGAGCAGAATCGGCTTTCAGATTAATGAGGAGAGCGCCGACATCTGCAAACGAATTTCTTCTCTTCCAAATATCAAGGCAGAGGGCTTGTTTTCTCATTTTGCAACTGCGGATGAAAAAGATCTTACAAAGTCTAAGGCACAGTGTAAGCGTTTTAAAGAATTTATTAAAATGCTTGATGACAGGGGCGTTTGTATTCCCATAAAGCATATAAACAATTCTGCAGGAATCATAAATTTTGATGATACCTTTGATATGTGCAGAATGGGCATTATTACATATGGCTTATACCCTTCGGAAGATATCGATAAATCCCGTCTTTCAATTAAACCTGCATTAACTTGGAAAACACATATATCACATATTAAAACTCTTGAAAAGGGAAGAGAAATATCCTATGGCGGAACATATGTAACAGAAGAAGAGCGTGTTATTGCAACAATTCCTGTTGGCTATGCTGATGGCTATCCGCGTTGTCTTTCCAATATCGGAAAGGTTATTATTAACGGAAAATATGCTCCTATTGTCGGCAGGATATGTATGGACCAGTTTATGGTTGATGTTACTGAAATTGACAATGTAGGTTTAGACAGTGAAGTAATTCTTGTCGGGAAAAGCGGAAATGCTGAACTTTCAATGGAGGAAGTTTCCAATGCTGCTCATTCCTTTAATTATGAGCTTCCCTGCAGAATTGCATTAAGAGTTCCGAGAACATATTATAAAAACAATCAGTTTGTTTATGTAAAAAAATATTTAGGCAATTAAGAGTAAACGATTATGAAGCTTATTACACCATCATTTTATAAAAATTTTGAATGTATTGCAGGTGCATGTCCTGACAGCTGCTGTCAGGGCTGGGAGGTTGATGCCGATGAAGAATCGCTGGCATACTACAAAACCCTTTCAGGCAGCCTGAGAGCGCGAATTGACAGCGTGCTTGATAAGGATGAATTTGGAAACACGATTTTTCGCCTTGCCGATAAAAAAAGATGCCCGTTTTTGAATAAGGATAATCTTTGTGATATGCACATAGCAATAGGTGGGGAGCATACACCTTATACCTGCAGAACCTTTCCGCGCTTTATAAATGACTTCGGCGGAACAAGAGAAATGGGAATATCCTTTTCCTGCCCTGTTGCAAGTGATATTATGTGGAATTTAACGGAAGATTTTGATTTTGACACCGAAATAAACAGCTTGCCGCCAAGTTTGAATGAAATTGACGCTGCGTTGTATTTTCAATTGCTCACTTATAGAAAAAAAGCCTATTCTATTATTTTGAATCGAAAGCTGCAAATCAACGAAAGGCTGATTCAGCTTCTGGACTATGCTGCGGAAATTCAGAAAGAGCTTGATGCTTATAATGAAAACACTTCGGATACAGAATTTTTTGATGTATTTAATAATCCTGAGGTTATTAATCCAGAATGGGCAGAAAAAGTAAAAAATCATAATACGAAGCCATCCTTTCCGAAAGATAAAATCTGCGAGAATATTGCCATGTATTTTCTTTTCAGATATTTTTTAACTGCTGTGTATGATTCAGATGTTTTATCAAAAGTAAAAATGGCGGTTATCGGTGTTTTAATTCCTGCTTATTTTGGCAATGATTCGTGGACGATTCATCTTTGGAGTAAGGAAACTGAACATAGCGATGTCAACATGGAACGCTATACATATGAATTAAAAAATAATGTAAATCTTTCGGTTGAAGAATTAAAAAAGCACCTCATTTGAGGTGCTTTCATTATATCATTCAGATTTTGGAGGCTTCGTAGGCAGCGCCAAGCAGTCCTGCATTATTGCCAAGTTTTGTATTTACTATTTTTACCTTTCCGAAACTGTTCATAAGCTGCTTATAAATTTTTCTGTCAATCAAATCAATTATATATTTTTCATTCATAATTCCGCCGCCTAAAACAATTAATGACGGATTAAAGATATTGATTAAGCTTTTCAGTCCAATTATAATTTCATCAATCCAGCTATCAATGATATGGCGGATTTCAGGATTGTTAAAATTCTCCTCACTGAATATTTCAAAGCCGTTCATTTCTTTTCCTGTAATTTTCTTTACAGCTCTTATCAGAGAGGAAGCAGAAGCATATTGCTCAAAACAGCCCTCACCGCCGCAGCTGCAAGGTCTGCCGCCTGCGTGTGTAATGATATGCCCGAATTCACCGGCAGAAGAGGATGAACCTTTATAGAGCTTATTGTTCAGATAAATTGCACCGCCTATGCCTGTTCCAAAAGTAAGGCATATAAAATCAGTTGTGTTAACTGCGGCTCCGAATTTTGCTTCTCCTGTAGCGGCTGCATTAACATCATTCTCTACATAGGTAGGTATTCCGGTTTTGTTTTCAATAATTTTTTTAACCATCATTCCTGTATAATACGGAATATTGTCTGTTGAATAAACAACGATGCCGTTAACAGAATCTACCTGACCTGCTGTACTTATCGCAACCCTGTCAATGTTCTCGTAGCTTTCTATAATTTCAATAACTTTATTTATAATAAACTGACCGCCTTTTTCAGCGTCAGTCGGTATTGTATGTTTATCTGAAAGATTGAAATTTTCATCACAAATGGCATACTTAATATTTGTTCCGCCAATGTCAAATGCTAAAATTTTCATCTGTTCACTTCCTATCCGTTTTTTGTTAATTATAACAACAATATATGCTAAATTCAATGTATTATTGAAATTTTTTTCATAATATGATATACTTATAAAAATTGTGTTGAAAAGGAAAATATGTATGTCTGAAGAATTTGAAAAGCTTGACAGTCCTCTTGTTGTTCACAAGGAAAGTGATGCTTCCTATCTTGAAACGGCTAATATTGATGTTATGTCAACTTCTGGAAAGACAGATGAGAATAAAACAAATCTTGTTCGTCATCGTTTCAAGAAAACAAAAAAGAAAAGTAAATTGCCATATGTCATTTTACTGCTTGTCATAATCGTTTCTGTTGTATGCGCTCTTTATTTCAGCGGTGTTATCGGAAACAGGGAAGAAAACACAACGGAAAATACAACAAATAAAACATATGCTGAAGTTACGGAAAACAGATTTGAAGGCGTTATAACTGTAAAAGGTACTTATATCTTTTTTGAAGGCGAAGAAATTGATGATATGGCTGCGCTGGAGCGTATATTAAAATATCTTGATACAGATACAACATATGTTATTCAGGATGAGGAAGCTGATTCCGTATTGCTGACGCAGGAAATTATTCCGCTTCTTGATAAATACGGAATAAAGCACGGCGAACCGACTTTTATCATATCAAGCGGACTTAAAAGCAAATATGAAAAAGCAGCAGAAACATCTTCGTCTGCTTCTGAAAGTACATCCGCAGCAAACTGATTATTTTAAAGGATTTTTATGTATTTAGAATTTATTGAAAAACTTAATCTGGATGATAATCTTAAATTAAAAGTAACTGACCTCATAAATCAGAATGAGGTCAGTATTTTGCGTCTTTCCAGGAAATTTGCAAAAAAAAGAACAGGCTGTCTAAAATTTAAAAGTGATTTAACAAGGCTTGCCTGTGCTGTTAAAGCATCGGAAATTACTTATAAGAAATATAAGAATAAAGGTATTGACGACAAAATATTTTTTGATACGATGGACGATATTAGAATATGGTGTGAGAATAATAACAATGAGGGGCTTAAAGAATATAACTGGATAAAAAATCATTTGGGATTTGAGCTTTTTAAAATCGGAAGGCTTCAGTTTCAGCTCTTTAAATGCAATAATCCTACTTTGAATTATAAAAAGCTGCCTGTCAAATACAGAAGCAAAGCTGTGTATGTTCATATTCCGCAGGGAGAAAAGCTTGATTATGACACCTGCCTTTCTTCCATTCGCAGTGCAAAGGCTTTCTTGAAAAAGTACTTTCCTAAGTATAAATATGAGTATTTCTTTTGCGAAAGCTGGCTTCTGTATGAAAAAAACAAAGAATTTATGAACAAAAACAGTAACATTCTTCAGTTTCAGTCTTTGTTTAATATTGCCTATTCCGTTGAGGAGGATGGGCAGGCGATTGAAAGAATTTTTGGCAAAAAAGAAAAGGATGTTTCCTGCTATAAGCAAGAAACATCTCTTCAGAAATCTGCGAAGGAATATATGCAAAACGGCGGAAAGCTTGGTATAGGAATCGGATATATCAAAGCCTCAGATATTCATTAACAGCAAGAGTGTCGCATCGTTCGTTATACGGATGACCGTTATGACCTCTTACCCAAACAAATGTAACATTATGAATTTCTAAAAGGGCTAAAAGCTTTTCCCATAAATCCACATTGAGGGCAGGCTTTTTGTCTGCCTTTTTCCATCCGTTTTTTTTCCAGGAATAAACCCATTCCTGATTAATGGCATCACAAACATATTTTGAATCTGTTGTTAAAGTAACATTGCACGGCTCTTTCAAAATACGCAGTGCCTCAATAACTGCTGTCAGCTCCATTCTGTTATTTGTTGTATCTGCGTCAGCTCCGCTTATTTCTTTTTCTTTATCCCCATAAACGAGAACTGCACCCCAGCCGCCTTTTCCCGGATTCCCGCTGCAGGCACCATCTGTATAAATTTCAACATGTTTCATTTTTTAATCACCTTTCGGAATATTTTAACATGAATTAAGGTAATAATCAATATGTACTCTATTGCCTAACTTACTTGACAATTAATTAAATATAATAT
>JAIDJS010000059.1 GCA_029052085.1 Eubacterium sp. | reverse complement strand
CACCACAACACCCCATCTTTTTTTTTAATCATTAAAACGCTATATTAATTTTTTTAATTGATTTTTTTATGGTTTTTTTTTAATAATTCATTATTATAGTTGTTCATAATTCATAGGTTTTTCTATTTCCTCGCAAATTGCATCTGCAAGCATAAGAGCAGTTCCGCTTGGTGCATCAATTTTCTGATTGTGATGCTTTTCAACAATCTCAATATCAAAATCATCACCAAGAACAGAAACAGCCTTTTTAGCAAGATTTGCAAGAAGATTAATTCCGATACTCATATTATAAGTAAAGAAAACAGGTGCATTCTGAGAAGCTTTTTCAATCATTTTCTTTTGATTTTCATCATATCCAGTTGTTGCTATTACTACAGGTAAATTTTTATTTACCGAATAATCCAGCAAGCTTTCAAGTAATGCAGGATTTGAAAAATCAATGATAACATCAGCTTCTTCGGTAATTTCGGCAAGTGATTTATAAACAGGGAAAGAAGTGCTTTCTGTATTAAAATCAACACCTGCAACAATTCTGCAGTTTTCTCTTGCTGATACAACACTTTGGATAACTTTACCCATTTTGCCGTTTGCACCGCATAATATAATTCTTGTCATTTTATAATTCCTTTTGGTTCAGTTATTTAATAAGTTCGTACTCTTTAAGAACACTTGCCATAAGAGCTTTATTTTCATCCGTCATATCAATAAGCGGGAGTCTGCAGTGACCTGCGCTGAATCCAAGCATATTAACTGCTTCCTTAACCGGTATCGGATTCACATCGCAGAACAGCGTTTTTGCAAGCTTCATATACTTATCCATAAGCGCTTTAGAGCCTTCTGTATCGCCGTCTAAATACTTAGCAACAATATCGTGGGTTTCCTGAGGGCAAACATTTGAAAGTACACTGATTACGCCTTTTCCGCCTCTTTCAAGAACATCAACAATCTGGTCGTCATTACCGCTCCAGATATTAAGATCATCGCCGCAAAGCTCATTGATTTCAGCAATTTGTTCAAGATTTCCGCTTGCTTCCTTAATTCCGTTAACTCTTGGAAGCTTTGCAATTTCAGCAGCGGTTTCCGGAAGAATATTAACACCGGTTCTTGAAGGAACATTATAAAGGATGATAGGCTTATCGGTTGCATCGTGTATAGCTTTATAATGAGCTATAAGACCTCTTTGGCTTGTTTTATTATAGTATGGTGTTACAAGTAAAAGAGCATCTGCGCCGTCTTCGCAAGCTTCCTTGCTCATCTCAATAGCGCTTGCTGTTGAATTTGAGCCTGTGCCGGCAATAACCTTGCATCTTCCGTTAACGTAGTTAATACACCATCTTATACATTCAATATGTTCATCTACTTCAAGAGTTGAACTTTCTCCTGTTGTTCCGCAGATAACAATGGCATCTGTGCCATTCTCAAGCTGCCAGTCAACAAATTTTGCGAATTCATCATAATTTACAGTTCCGTCTTCGTTCATAGGAGTGATGATTGCAACAGCAGCTCCTGTAAAAATAGGTTCTTTCATAATGAAACTCCTTTAAATAGTTAATCAATTAGTCCATATATCCTTCAGCGCAAAGAAGCTCTGCAAGTAAAACTGCACCGCCTGCTGCACCGCGGAGTGTATTGTGAGAAAGGCAGACAAATTTATACTGATACTGTGTATCCTCTCTTAATCTGCCTATGGAGATAGCCATGCCATTCTCAAGCATTCTTTCAGATTTAATCTGAGGCATATTATCTTCAACAAAATAATTAAGGAACTGCTTTGGTGCAGACGGAAGCTCAAGCTCCTGCGCTCTGCCCTTGAATTCCTTCCAGATATTAATCATTTCATCTTTTTCAGGCTTTTTGTCAAAGTTTACAAATACAGCGCCTAAGTGACCGTTTGAAACAGGAACTCTGATGCACTGAGCAGTAAAGTTTGGTTTATCAGCAAGCTTGATTTCCGAACCTTCGATTTTACCCCAAAGCTTAAGCGGCTCTTTTTCACTCTTTTCTTCCTCGCCGCCTATGTAAGGGATAACATTGTCTATCATTTCAGGCCAGGTATCAAATGTTTTTCCGGCACCGCTGATTGCCTGATATGTGCAGACAAGAACATCTTTTACACCGAATTTATCGTGAAGAGGGAAGAGTGCAGGAACATAAGACTGAAGTGAGCAGTTTGATTTAACTGCAATAAAGCCGCGTTTGGTTCCAAGCCTTTTTCTCTGTTCGGGAATAATGTTGATATGCTCTGCATTAAGCTCCGGAACAACCATAGGTACGTCGGCAGTAAAGCGATGCGCACTGTTGTTTGAAACAACCGGGCATTCATGCTTTGCATATTCCTCTTCAAGCTTTTTGATTTCATCTTTTTTCATATCTACTGCGCAGAATACGAAATCAACCATTGAAGTGATTTTTTCAATATCTGCAGTTGCATCTAAAACAACGATATCTTTCATGTTTTCTGGGATATCAGTGTCCATGCACCATTTTTTTCCAACTGCCTCGCTGTATGGCTTGCCGGCTGATCTTGAAGATGCGGCTAAGCATACTACATTAAACCAAGGATGGTTTTCAAGAAGTTTTGCGAAACGCTGACCAACCATTCCTGTTGCACCAACGATTCCTACATTGTACTTTTTACTCATTTCAAATTCTCCTTAAAAAAATCTTGTAAAACAAGACATAATGCAATATAATTACAAAGGTATTATTTTTCAATACCTTTGTGATATCATATCACTTATTATATATATATGTCAATTATAATTTATGGAGACTGTATGAAAACTTCTGATTTTTTTTATGATTTGCCCGAAGAATTAATTGCACAAACTCCTGTTGAGCCCAGAAATTCTTCAAGACTTATGATTCTGGATAAAAACAGCGGAGAGATTCAGCATAAAATTTTTTCCGATTTAACGGATTATCTGAATGAAAATGATTGCCTTGTTTTGAATGATACACGTGTTATTCCTGCACGAATTTTCGGTGTTAAGGAAGAAACCGGTGCAGTTGTTGAATTTCTGCTTGTTGCGCAAAAGGAGAATAATGTCTGGGAATGCCTTTGCAAGCCCGGAAAGCGTGCGAAAATCGGTACAAAATTTTCTTTCGGTGAAGGAAAGCTTATAGGAGAAATTGTTGATATCAATGAGGAGGACGGAAATCGTTTTGTTAAATTCACTTGTGAGGATAACATTTTTACTGTTCTTGATGAAATCGGTTCAATGCCGCTTCCTCCATATATTAAGGAAAAACTGAAGGACAAAGAAAGATATCAGACCGTTTACAGTAAAGAATTAGGCTCGGCTGCCGCTCCTACTGCAGGGCTTCATTTTACACCGGAAATGCTTGATAAAATCAAAAAAAAGGGCGTAAAAATTGCTTATGTAACGCTGCATGTTGGTTTAGGAACGTTCAGACCGGTTAAGGTAGATGATGTTACCAAGCATACTATGCATACTGAGCATTATATTATGCCGCAGGAAACTGCAGATATAATTAACGAAACAAAGAAAAACGGCGGAAGAGTTATTTCTGTCGGAACAACCTCCTGCAGAACGCTTGAATCCGTTGCTGCAAAAAACGGATGTATCTGCAAGGATGAGGACGACACATCCATTTTTATTTATCCGGGCTTTGAGTATAAGTGTATTGATGCACTTATAACGAATTTTCATTTGCCGGAGAGTACATTGATTATGCTCGTGTCTGCTTTTGCAGGATTCGATAACGTTATGAATGCTTACAATACAGCAGTTAAAGAAAAATACAGATTTTTCAGCTTTGGCGACAGTATGTTCATTTGCTGATATTCAATAGGAGATAATACGATATAATTATGAAATCTAAATTTGAAGTAATTAAAAAAGAAGGTAATGCAAGACGGGGTGTTTTTGAAACCGTTCACGGAACAGTTCAGACACCTGCATTTATGAACGTTGCTACAGCGGCTGCCATAAAGGGCGGTTTATCTACTGAAGATTTAAGGTCTATAGATACGCAGGTAATGCTTTGCAATACATATCATTTACATGTCCGTCCCGGTAATGAGCTTATTTATGATATGGGCGGACTGCATAAATTTACGAATTGGGACAGACCTATTCTTACGGACAGCGGCGGTTTTCAGGTTTTTTCTCTTGCAAAGCTGAATAAAATTAAAGAAGAGGGCGTAACCTTTCAATCTCATGTTGACGGAAGAAAGATTTTTATGGGGCCTGAGGAATCCATGCGCATTCAAAGTCATCTGGCTTCAACAATTGCAATGGCGTTTGATGAATGTGTAGAGAATCCGGCAACCTATAAATATGCCAAAGAAGCCTGTGAACGAACAACAAGATGGCTGGAGCGCTGTCAAATTGAAATGGACAGGCTGAATTCTCTTCCGGAAACAATCAATAAAAAACAGCTTCTTTTTGGTATAAACCAAGGCTGCACATTTGATGATTTAAGAGTTGAACATATGAAGCTGATTGCAAAAATGGATTTGGACGGATATGCAATCGGCGGTCTTGCTGTCGGCGAGCCAAAGGAGGATATGTATCGTGTTATAAGTGCCGTAACACCTTTTGCGCCTGAGAATAAGCCAAGATACCTTATGGGTGTTGGTACACCGGGCAATATTATTGAGGCAGTAAGCAGGGGGGTAGACCTTTTTGACTGTGTAATGCCAAGCAGAAATGCAAGGCACGGTCATTTGTTTACGAAAAAAGGTATTATTAATATCAGCAATGCCAAATATGCAAGAGATGAAAAGCCGATTGATGAAGAATGCAACTGTCCTGCCTGCAGAAATTACAGCAGGGGATATATCCGCCATCTTCTTAAGGCAAATGAGATGCTGGGTATGAGGCTTGCAGTTATGCACAATCTTTATTTCTATAATAATCTTATGAAAGAAATCCGGGAAAACTTGGAAAACGGCAGTTTTGACGATTACAAAAATGAATATACTGTAAAACTTGATACAAGAATTTAGAAAATTCTTGCATTTTGTACAGTTTGTCTATATAATAGCATATGTTAATAATTTTACGGAGGGCATAAAAAATGTCAATTTTACTTCAGATGGCTTCAGGCGGTAATTCAGGCGGAAGCTCATATTCAATGCTTATTGCAATGGTAGCGGTTTTTGCGCTTATGTATTTCATGATGATCAGACCTCAGAAAAAGCGTCAGAAAGAAGAGCAGGAAATGAGATCTTCTGTTGAAATAGGTGATGAAATCATTACTATTGGCGGTATTGTAGGCAAGGTTGTTACAATTCGTGAAGAAGATATTGTAATTGAAACTGGTGCAGACAGAACAAAGATTAAATTTCAGCGTTGGGCAATCAATACAAATAAAACAAAGATGGAACAGCGTCAAAAGGAAGTTGAAGCTGCTAGAAAGGCTGCTAAAGATAAGAAAGCAGGAAAAAAATCTAAGGATGATTCAAAAGCTGAAGAGCCAAAGGTTTTGACTGACGAAGAAAAGTAATTTACTTTTAAAAATGTAATAAAATGAAACTCCTCTGAATATTCTTTAATGAATACGGAGGAGTTTTTTTATGAAAAAAATCAGTTCTTCAGGGGCCAACGGACTTCTGTTTAAGTTTATAATTAAAACCATTTTGATTACAATTATATCTGTATCTTTGTTTTCTTTATTGATTTCGTTTGCTTTTGCTAAGTTGGATTTAGATCTGAAATATCTTGTATATGC
>JAIDJS010000058.1 GCA_029052085.1 Eubacterium sp. | reverse complement strand
TCATCACCATTATCTAAATCCAAAGGATGATATACTTTTCCCTTTGAATAAACATTAGATTCATAATTAAACTTTCTTATACAATACTCCCAAAAACGCTTTTGAAACAACAAATTCTTCAATTCTTCATTAATATTGTATGAAATATTGCTATGATAATTGATATTATACTTCTCAAGTTCATCAGAAGATTTGTTCTTCAGCAAATATTTTGCAGACAAAACATCTGCACTTGCAGTATTAACAATCTTATCGATTTCAACATCAGACAAGCCTTTTTTGTTGTCAGGAAAAACGACTTTCTTTATCTCTTCCAATTCATCTTTTAGCTGTCCTTTTAAAAGTGTTAATTCCAATAAAACTTCATCAATTTTTGGACGTTCAGTTGGATTCTGCGCTATACACTGATTAATCAATTTATCAATAGGAAATAAAAAAGGATATACATCTGATACAGTAATAAAGCCAAAACCATCAGGCTTTTGTTTTGTAAATAACTCATTTATAATCAAACCAAAAGCATATATATCACATGCACTACTGACATTATTTGAATTATTTTTTATTTTTTGTTCAGGAGCTGCATAATTTCTATTAGCCATTAAATTATTCGGTTTTGTAATTGTTGAATCAATAAAATGTGCTATACCAAAATCAGCCAAAACAACATTTTGCTCTTCATCAATAAAGATATTTTCAGGCTTAATATCTCTATGTACCATTTCTGCATTATGTACACATTTTATTGCATTTCCTAACTGTATAAGAACATTGAAATATGCACTAAAATCATTGCTATTTTTAATAAAATCCTTTAATGTATTTGGATATCTTTTCATTATATAATATGATTTGCCTTCATACTCTCCTGAACCATATACTTTTACAATATTGGGATGGTTACAAGTCTTACAGAATTCGATTTCATTAGCAAATCGTTTATCTTTATTATTTTCAGTTTCCTTAAGAAATTTTATAGCATATTCTTGTCCGTCTATTATACTTTTAACAAAACGAATATCACCATTACCGCCAGAAGCACTATCCTCTAACACAATATACTCTTTATTATCTAAAACTAATTTCATACCTTTTTTGATTTTCATATAAAAACTCACCTGCAGGAGAAATCATTAAAACAACATTTTAAACGTCATTCAATCTACTATCTATATAGTATCATAGAATTTAACAATTATCAATAAAGGTAGTTGCATACTATATATAATATCAAATAAACTTACCTATTTTCTCCACTTCATCCTTAACATATTCATCATACAAATGTGTATATGAAAAAGTCGTATCATAATTCGCATGCCCCATCAACTTTTGAATAACACGTGGATTCATCTTCTTTTCAAAACATCTTGTGGCAAATGTATGTCTAAATGCATGTGGTGAAACTGATTCAAAAGGATTTGCATTGCATTTCTCTTCAATAGCCTTATAGCATTCATCACGATTGATTTCATCTACTATTTTATTCATATGTCCCGCAAGCACATATCTTGTAATCGGAGAGCCCATTGTTGTAGTAAAAACCAAATCACCAAGCTCACTTGGAAGTCTCCATCTTTCTTTAATTTTTGATTTACAATTATTTTGCTTTGCTTGCCATATTTTAAGAATTTGTTCTGTCTCATCAAAAAAAGGAATAGTTCTGTATGAATTATAACTTTTAGGACTTGTTAACTTTTGAAATTTTATTCCGTCAAAATAAGCAGTTGTTAACGAATGTCTAATGTAGATACATTTATTCTCAAAATCAATATCGTTCCACTGCAATGCTGATAATTCACCTATTCTAACACCTGTTACTAGAAGGAATTTATATACCTCATAATAATAACTTTCTTTTGCATATAATAAAAATTTTTCCTGTTCCTGAATTGTTAACACTCTGCGTTCTGCATACAAATTATCATTTTTTATTTTTATACCTACACAGGGATTGTGTTTTATCAAATCATTCAACACAGCTATCTCGAGACACTCTCTTAGCAAACTAAAGGCTTCACTCACTGTACGTTTAACATATCCTATTTCAGATAATTCATTAGTAGCACTTTGAATATCTTTTTGTGAGATTTCATTCAAGATTTTGTCTCCAAGTATTGAACAATATGTGTTTGTCATCTTTGTTTTATAATTCTTACGGACAACATCACTTTTCAGCTGTGGTGCTTTACATTCTTTAAACCAACTGTTAAACCAATCATTAAGAGTTACAATAACAGCGTTTTGACTTTCAATCAAAATGCTTCTTTTCTTATGAAAAGATATTTTTAGCTTTTCTAAATCCATATCATAAATACAAATTTTTTCACCATTAATTGTAGCCCTAGCTTCATATCTACCATCTTTTCTTTGTCTATACCCTTTACCAATATAAACACCATTTAAATCTTTACCCATATTTTCTCCTTTGCATGCAACTACCCTATTAAATAATAACATAAATAAAAGGTACTGAACTTAGCAGAAGAAACTCTACCCAAAACAGTACCCAAATTTTTACCCAAAATTACCCAAAACGCAATAAATTAGGCATAATAATTCTGAAAAATTTAAATTTTACCCAAATTCAAATAATATAAAAAGGCTTGAAAACCACTGTTTTCAAGCCTTTAGAGCATTTATTAAATTATAAACAACTTATGCAAAGTTTCATCAACCATTAATCTGCTTTGCAATTTCTTCTGCAAAGTTTTCCTGGCGCTTTTCGATGCCTTCGCCTCTTGTCATACGGATACAGCCGTTAGCCTTAATCTCTGTACCAAGCTTCTTAGCAACATCATCGATATAGCCCTTAACTGCACCCTGGAAAAGATCTGAGCGAACAAATTCCTGCTCAACAAGGCAGTTTTCTTTGTAATACTTGCCCATCTTACCTGCAGCAATCTTAGCAAGAACTGCTTCAGGCTTGGAAGCCATTTTAGGATCTTCCTTCATCTGAGCAGCAAGGATACCCTGTTCATGCTCAATAACCTCAGCAGGAACGGAAGCTTCATCAAGATAAGCAGGATTCATAGCAGCAATCTGCATTGCAACGTTCTTACCCATTTCATCAAATGCAGGGTCAGCAGCCTTTGCATCATCAGCAACATCAAAGCCAATCATAACACCTACTGAACCGCCGCCGTGAACATAAGTTGAAACAACACCATCCATAACCTCGAAACGGCGGATTTTCATATTCTCGCCGATAGCAAGAATTAAATCGTTAAGTGTTTCTGTTACAGTTCTGCCTGTTCCCATATATTCAGCTTCTGCAAGCTCTTCAACAGTTGAAACGCCTGTTGCGATAACTGTTTTAGCACAATCAGTTACAAAGTTTACAAACTTTTCGTTTTTAGCAACGAAGTCTGTTTCTGAGTTAACCTCAATTACAACGCCCTTCTTAGCTTCAGCATCTGCATAAGAGAGAACAATACCCTCTGCAGCGATTCTTGCAGCCTTCTTCTGAGCTGCAGCAAGACCTCTTTCACGAAGGAAATCGATAGCCTTGTCCATATCGCCGTTTGCTTCTGTAAGAGCCTTTTTACATTCCATCATACCAACGCCTGTTTTTTCACGAAGTGATTTAACGTCCTGAGCTGTGAATGCCATATTTATTCCTCCAATTTATATAGAATTTTAGATTTATTTCAATTATTCAGCAATTTCTTCGGTTGCTGCTTCTTCAGCAGTTTCTTCTGCTGCTTCAGCTACGTCCTGACCGTCACGGCCTTCGATAACTGCATTTGCAATAGCGCCTGCAATAAGCTTTACTGCACGGATTGCATCATCGTTACCGGGGATAACATAATCAATTTCATCAGGATCGCAGTTTGTATCAACAATAGCAACAATTGGAAGACCAAGCTTGATTGCTTCTGATACAGCGATTCTTTCCTTGCGTGGGTCAACGATGAACATAGCATCAGGAACTTTCTTCATCTCTGTGATACCGCCAAGGTATTTTTCAAGCTTTTCAATCTCAAGCTCAAGACCTGCAACTTCCTTTTTAGGAAGAAGATCGAATGTGCCGTCCTCCTGCATTTTCTTAAGCTGAGCAAGACGAGCAACACGGCCACGGATTGTTTTGAAGTTTGTAAGCATACCGCCGAGCCAACGAGCATTTACGTAAGGCATATCACAGCGTTCTGCTTCCTCCTTAACGGATTCCTGAGCCTGCTTCTTTGTACCAACGAAGATGATTGAACCACCCTCTGCTGCAAGATCACGAACGAACATATAAGCCTCATCAAGCTTCTTTACTGTTTTCTGAAGGTCGATGATATAGATGCCGTTACGCTCTGTGAAGATGTAATCAGCCATTTTAGGGTTCCATCTTCTTGTCTGGTGTCCGAAATGAACACCTGCTTCTAAAAGCTGTTTCATAGAAACTACATTTGCCATTTTTATTTCCTCCTTTAAGGTTATTCCTCCATTCCGTTTCATGGCATAACCCCATACAAACTCACCTTGGGATTGAAAACGAAATGTGCGTATTCGCGTTCATTTTCACGAATGCTGAATCATTTTAACACAAGAGAACGCATAAATCAAGAAAAATTTGCCTTTTTCTTTAAAATTTATATATAAAGGCTCTTTACCTGTTCACGTGCCAATATTTCTAAAGTGTTATCAAGGGGCAAAAGCTTTGCTTCGCCGTATTTATTGAGCAGCGCTTTTTCAATCATCATATCTGCAAAGCCGGGATTCTTCGGCAGCATCGGACCATGGCAGTAAGTTCCAAAGGTGTTTTTGTATCGAACGCCCTCTGTTTTGTCCCTGCCATTATTTCCAAACCCTTTAATAACCTTTCCCAAAGGCTTAAGACCTCTGCACAGATAGGTTCTACCGGAATGATTTTCAAAGCCTATAATCTTCATTTTGTCAGCAGTTTTATACGCATAATTTCCGATTCTGTCTA
>JAIDJS010000057.1 GCA_029052085.1 Eubacterium sp. | reverse complement strand
AAATCATCACTTTGCTTTCCAGGCGGTTTTCCTGATAAGCAGCTACACAATCAAGTTCTTCATTACCGTTTATAATATCAAGCATTTGAAGAACAATCTCCGGTCTTTGCTGCAAATCGGCATCAATAAGACACACCATATCCCCCTTTGCTTCCTTAAGACCTGCATAAATGGCGGCCTCCTTGCCGAAGTTCCGGCTGAAAGAAAGCACCTGGATATTATCATTTTTATTTTCATCATAAAGCTTTTTTAAACAAAAGCCTGTTTTATCTCTGCTTCCGTCATTAACAAAAACAAATTCATATTCAAAGTCTTTTCCGTCAAACACTCTATTCACTTCCGAAAAGAACTTTTCAACATTGCCCTCTTCATTATAGCAGGGCACAACAAGAGAAAGAAACATAAACAACCTCTGATTTTAACTACTGTAATTAAACCGGCAGCAGCCAGCAGCTTACAAATATATAGTTTACCATTTGAAATATAATAATTCAAGATTATTGGAAAAATCTTGAAAAAGAGTTTACTGAAATTTCAAATTATGGTATTGTATTTATAAACAGTATACAATGAAACGAAGGGATATTGATGATATATATAATTATTTTAGGTATAATACTTTTGGCAGCCATTTTTGTTTTGCTTGTTTTATATCATTTTGGATTCATTGAAGGCTATCATCCGATGAAAAAAGCAAAAGACGGACAAATCAAAGTAGCCTGCGTTGGCGACAGCATTACATACGGATGCACAGTTCAAAACCGAAACAGAAAAAATTATCCGACTATTCTTGGCAAACTGCTTGGCGATACATACTGCGTCAACAACTTCGGATATACAAACCGAACGGCAATTAAGGATGCCGATTATCCATACACCAAAGAAAAGCTGTATCAGCAAAGTCTTGATTTCAAACCCGACATTGTGGTAATTATGCTTGGTTCAAATGATACGAAAAAGACAAACTGGAATAAAGAAAAATTCATCAGGGATTACTGCGAAATCATAGACAGCTACTTGAAATT
>JAIDJS010000056.1 GCA_029052085.1 Eubacterium sp. | reverse complement strand
ATGCTGCAAAAAATAATATTCTAATAACCTTCATAATATATTTTTTCATTATAACACCTATAATATAAGATATAAAAAACGCACCTAAGGTGCGTTTTCTTTTGGTATTGTTTATTACTGCTGACCTGCAAGAAGAGTTATATCATTACGCAAATCTTTTGGAAACTGGCTTTGCTTAAAAGCTCCATATGCAGCTGTGAAAAACGGAACAAAGCAAACAATCCAACCAACGCATAATCCAATAATCTTACCTGTCCATGCAGCCTCGCTTAAAGTTACCACTAAAGTATTATTTTGAACTGTAAATGTTGCTTTAATACCTAAATCCATACCAAGCACCATATTAATTCCGCCTATACCTTTATCAAAGGTAAGAACTTCACTATTATTTAATGATGATGCATTTACAGTAAATCCTTTAGCTCTATACATATCTGCTAGTTGTTCTGTAAGCTTTTTTAAATCAAAGCCCTCCTGTACATTAAGCATAATATTATCTGCCATTGTTTATTCTCCTTTCCTTTATATCATTTATAATTCCGTTATGGAATTATAATATGTATTATAATTCTGTATCGGAATTTTGTCAAGTCTTTTGTGAAATATAATTCTATATAGGAATTATATTTTGAGGTGACTAAAATGAAAATTCGTAAAAAGGAATACGGCAATTGCAATATAGTAGGAAAAAACATTGAAAGATTGAGAATAGAGCAAGGATACAAACAAAAGGATTTTATATCCAAAATGCAAATTTACGGACTTGATATAAATCCAACAAGCTATTCAAAATTAGAAGGACAAATAAGGCTTGCATCCGATAAAGAAATATATGTTATTTCTCAGATTCTGAATGTTAAAATGGAAGAATTATTTTATGATGCGGATGAATTTTTTAAAAACAACAAATAAAGTTTTGATATTATAGCAACAAAAATAAGTACCACTATCATACTCTGAAAAACTTATAAAGAAAAAAGCCACGAAAATCGTGGCTTTTAATGTTTTATACAATTAATTATTCTTCAATGCCCTTTAGCTGTTTCCAATGAATTTTACAATATTCCTTGCCATCAATAGCAGGATACTTTTCATCGTCAACTCTTGCTTCATTGTAGCAATTATATTCTTCATTATAAGCACAGCGAACCGCTGATTCTCCGCCCTCTGATAAAGCAGGGATAAAGGATATGCAGAAGAATGCAACAGCAATAACTGCAACAGCCAAAGCACCGCCCTTGCCTTTGGTCCAGCCAAAAAGCTTAATCTTGGCAAGATCAATATTATCTATCCATTTAAACAGCTTTACATCGGTAATCAGCTTCATACAAAGCTTCATAAGGAAGAAACCGATTACGCCGGCAAGAATACCAACAAGCATTCCGGCAAGAACATCCGTTGGATAATGAACCATTAAGTAAACACGGCTGCACATTGTAAGTACGGCGATAACAGGGAAAAGCCAGCAGATTTTCTTTTTGCCGTTGCTTCTGAAAACAAGGAAAAGAGCAGTTGCCATTTCAAATGCAGCAGTTGTATGACCCGACGGGAAAGAATAGTCACTTTCCGAAAAAGCGCCTGCAAAATTATACCATCCCATATAATCGGCATATTCCTGAAGCGTATTATAAGGTCTGATTCTGAGAGCCATTGGTTTTACTACCACATTCGTTATCAGCGTTCCCACAATAATTGCAAAGAAAAGAGCAAAGCCATATTTTCTTGTTTTCTTGAAGAGCATTAAAACAGCCCCTAAAACAATCATAGGAATAACAAATGCTTCATCACCGAAAGCAGTAAAAATCTTTGCTATAATGTTTAAAAAGCCGCATTGAATGCTGCCGAAAAACTCAAAAATAGCAAAATCAAAGCTAAAAAAAGTTTTGTCTATTGTATTGCCCAAGGTTAAAAGAACAATATCCATAGTGCACCTCCATAAAATTATTAAATATATCTTACCAAATATATCCGTTTTTTTCAATAGAATAATGAAAATCGCATTGTATTAATTTATTTTTTCACTTTTATTAATAATTGCATAATAATTATATGTTACTTTTATGATAACAACAAAATTTAAGTTGGCAATCGCAAACTTAAACTGAAGGAAGATAAATGATAACAAATCCATATAAGGTGCTTGGCGTGCCCAACGGGGCATCAGAGGATGAATGCACAAAAGCATATAAACGGCTTGCAAAAAAATATCATCCTGATTTGAATCCGAATAATCCCGAAGCTGCTGACAAAATGGCTGAAATAAACGCAGCCTATGATCAGATTAAAAACGGCAGTACAAATCCTTTTGAAAAAAGTTCATACAGCAGTTCATCTGCATACAATTACAGAAGAAAATCAAACTCTTCTCCCGATTATTACACATCTGCCGCGCAGTTTATCAACAACAGGCAATTTGAGCAGGCGCTTAATGTACTCCGGAATATTGAGGACAGAACTGCTCAGTGGTATTACCTTTCTGCAGTTGCAAATATGGGAATCGGCAGACAAAGCCTTGCCCTTTCACAAATTCAGCAGGCATGCGCAATGGAGCCTGATAATTTCACATATTCCGTTGCTTACAGCCAGATAAGAAGCAACAGCCGTCCCGGAGGATATTATTACAAGCAATATAACCATTCAGAAAATACCGAAAACAGAAATGATTATAATTATCCCCCACAGAGCGATGGCTGCGGCAGCGGCTGTCTTGGCAAAATTTTAAAGTTTTTCTTAATAATCGCTTTAATACAGCTGATTATTTCTTTCATAGCTTCATTTGCAGGAGCACACAGAAGAAGTACAAAGGCATATAACAACGCAACAGGCTCTTACAGCGAAAGCACAACAGAAAACAGCGCCGATTATTTTGGGGCTGATAACGGAGAAAAATCCATATTCAATTAGGAGCAATGATAAGAAAATGAAAAAATTTTTCAGTAACTTAGGATTAAAGCTGCAAAGATTTATGTATGGCAGATACGGAACAGATCAGCTGTACAGAGCGCTTATATGGGCATATTTTGCCATTATGATACTTGGTTTAATCCTTGGAAGAGCGATTGATATAAAAATTTATACTGTAATTTCAATAATCGGCTTTGTATTCATTGCCTTTGCCTTTTTCAGAGTTTTTTCAAAAAACATTGAGAAGCGAAGAAAGGAAAACGCAAAATGGCTTTCTTTTACAGCAAAAATCAAAAAATATTTCAGAATCAGAAAAGACAGATGGAAATTCAGAAAAACACATATTTTCAGAAAATGTCCGAAATGCAAGGCAGTGCTGAGGCTTAAAAGAATCAAAGGAAACCACAGCGTATCCTGCCCGCACTGCAAGAAAAGCTTTAAGATTAAAGTGTTTTTTTAAATCAGCCTTCATTTTATTCTCCCTTCTATGCAGGGCTTTGGTGTGTTATACATCATTGCCCTGTTTTTTTGTTGACAAATCGGTTTATTGATGATAAACTAAATATAGGTTTACAATAAATAAACCAAAGGAGGGATACTATGCGTGATTTAAAATTGGGCGCAGTTGAAAGCAGATTTGCTGAAATCATATGGAATAATGAGCCGATTGCTTCCGGCAAGCTTGTTAAGCTTTGCGAAAAAGAGCTGAACTGGAAAAAACCGACAACCTATACGGTTTTAAGAAAGCTATGCGAAAGAGGCATTTTTCAGAACGAAAACGGAGTGGTTTCATCAAAAATAAAAAAGGATGAATTCCACGCAATACAAAGTGAGCAGTTTATTGACGAAGCCTTTGAGGGTTCACTTCCCTCTTTTCTTGCTGCATTTTCAAAACGAAAAAGCCTTTCAAAAAAAGATATAGAAGAAATCCAAAACATGATAAATTCATGCAAGGAGGAATAGCATATGGACGCTGTATTTTTAAACCTTGTAAACATAAGCATAACCGCAAGCTACATTGCAACAGCAGTTATACTTTTCCGCTTATTTCTGAAAAAAGCACCAAAGGCATACACCTGCATATTATGGCTTATTGTTGCATTCAGGCTTATCCTTCCTGTTTCTGACAGCAATCTTCTTTCCTTTACAAGCCGCTTCAGCCTTATACCAAGCACAGAGGTTCTGCCAGATACTTTGATAGATAATACCATTCCGCAATTCAACATCAATGTTGGCATTGAGCAAATCGACAAAAACATCAATCACTATCTGGACAGCAGATATGCAGAGGGCGTTACAGTGCCTGCAAACACTGGAAGCAACCTTATGAATATCCTTGGAATGATATGGATGATTGTTTTCCTGGCTATTATCATTTACGCTGTTGGCAGCTACATTTACTTTCGCAGAAAAACCAAGGCTTCCATACGTGTAAAGGGAAATACCTTTATATGTGATTATATATCAACTCCGTTTATTTTAGGAGTAATAAAGCCTAACATTCTGCTTCCGTCAACCTGAACAGAAAACGAAAGAAAATATGTTCTTGCACACGAAAGAGCACATCTTAGAAGACTTGATTATTTATGGAAACCGATAGGCTTTATACTGCTTGCGGTTCATTGGTTTAATCCGATTATGTGGCTCGCATATATTTTATTTTGCAGAGATATTGAGCTTGCCTGCGATGAATATGTTATTAAACAATTGAGCAGCGATGATAAAAAGGCTTATTCAACCGCTTTGCTCAACTGCAGTATTCAAAAAAAACTTGTATCTGCTTATCCCCTTGCATTTGGCGAAATCGGAGTGAAAGAAAGAATAAAGACGATTTTAAAATACAAAAAGCCTGCTGTTATAACAAGCATAATTGCAGTCCTTCTTTGTATCATTACAGCAATATGCTTTCTTTCAAATCCGCAAAAAGTAAGCCTTAAAGAATATATGAATGATTATATTACAGAAAATATCACTTATATAG
>JAIDJS010000055.1 GCA_029052085.1 Eubacterium sp. | reverse complement strand
TATAATCTTCTTTCATAGGTTTGCCATCATTTGAAAGCGTATGATAAAATTTTAAAGAATAAATAAAATAATTAATTTTTGAATTGTTAATGTTAAGGAGAATTATTTATGGATACACCTATTGGAGAAAGCACATTGGGAGAACTTCTGCCGAGTTTTATAATAATAGTACTTTTACTGTTATTTATTGTTTTTTGTATTTTTATGATCGTAAAAACAAGCAAAGCAAGAAAAACAGGAAAAATCATGCAGAAAAAAGCGGCTGAAGCATATCAGCAAAAACTGCTTGAACATCAGAATTATATGAGAGAAATCGGTGCAGTAATGGAGGTCTACGGTAAGCATGCATATGGATTACCTGTTGCAGAGGATGCAGAAACTCGGTGTTATTGGTGCAATGATAAAATAATGTTTGAAACAAGCGGAACAAGTTTTAATCTTAGTTTTGAAAAATTAACGGATGTTGCTACAAAAACAGACAGTGAAATTCAAACAGCGATTTCAAAACAGGATCAGTATGTTTCAAGTACAGGCAGAGCAGTTGCTGGTTATATGCTTCTTGGTCCTTTAGGTGCTGCATTAGGCGGCAGGGCAAGAAAGAAAACGGTTACGAACCAAACTACTATAAGCAAATCGGTAGAACACTATTTGATTTTTACTTATATTGATAATAATGAAGTGAAATGTATTGCATTTGAAATTTTTGCTACAGAGGATGCACAAAGGTTTGTTAATGAATTTCAAAAAATCAAGCCTGCTCAAACTCAATCATTCGATTTATAATCAAAACTAAATAATAATTTTAAAGAACTACTTTTCGGTAGTTCTTTTTCTTTTGTAGACAGAGGTAAATTATTTCAGAAATCAGGGTCAATTAGAGGGCTTGAAAGCAGGAGGCTTTACCTTATACATTTAACCATTTTGTAACTATTTGTAAGTCACATTTTGTTGAAAAAACGGCTTTGCTGTGATATGTTATTATAGAATAAATGCGAAAGGATTTTCAGCTATGGAAAGAAAAGTTATTATTATGGATCATCCGCTTATCCAGCATAAGCTCAGTATTCTTCGTGATGTTAACACAAGCACTAAGGAATTCAGAGATCTGGTTAATGAAATCGCAATGCTGATGATTTATGATGCTACAAGAGATTTGCCTCTTCACGATAAAGATGTTCAGACACCCTGCGGGGTTGCGCATTGCAAAGAAATTGCAGGAAGAAAGCTTGCTTTTGTTCCAATCCTTCGTGCCGGTCTTGGCATGGTAGAGGGTGCGCTTATGCTTGTTCCGTCTGCAAGAATCGGTCATATCGGTCTTTACAGAGATGAAGAAACACTTCAGCCCGTTGAATACTACTGCAAACTTCCGAAGGATATTGAAGAACGTGATGTATTTGTTGTTGACCCGATGCTTGCAACCGGCGGTTCTGCGATTGATGCTATTTCTCAGATAAAAAAGAGAAATCCGCGCTCAATCAAGTTTTTGTGCATTATTGCTGCTCCCGAGGGTCTTGAAGCACTTAAAGAGGCACATCCTGATATTGATATATTTGCTGCCGGTATGGATGAATATCTTAACGAAAACGGCTATATTGTTCCGGGTCTCGGTGATGCAGGAGACAGAATTTTCGGAACAAAATAAACCCTCTTGATTGAAAGGATTTACTATGTCTAAAAAAGAAAAGACTTTAATAGGAAACGAAGGTATATATGACGCAAGAAAGCTTGGAACTCCAAAAATGGTTCTTCTTGGCTTTCAGCATATGTTTGCAATGTTCGGAGCAACTGTTCTTGTTCCGCTGCTTACCGGTCTTTCGGTTTCAACAACGCTCCTTTTCGCAGGCATCGGAACGCTTTTGTTCCATTGTTTAACAAAGTTTAAGGTTCCTGCTTTTCTCGGCTCGTCATTTGCTTTTATAGGCGGCTATCTTGCTGTGGCTCCTCTCGGTGCAGACGGAAGCGGCAACAAGGAATTGCTCCCATATGCCTGCCTTGGTGTAGCGTGTGCAGGTGCTCTTTATCTTATACTTGCAGGAATTATTAAGCTTGTTGGTATCAATAAGGTTATGCGGCTTTTTCCGCCTGTTGTAACTGGTCCGATTATCATGGCAATCGGTCTTGGTCTTGCACCGTCTGCGATTTCCAACTGTTCAAATAACTGGTGGCTTGCAATTGTAGCACTTGGTCTTGTAATCATATTTAATATTTTCGGTAAAGGAATGGCGAAAATTCTTCCGATTCTTTTAGGTCTTCTCGGTGCAGTTATCGTTGCTGTTGTGTTAGCTTTAACAACAGGAGAGAATATAGTTGTGGACGGGATGGAATACATTGCTGTTAACGGAAAAGAAAGTATGATTATTTTCTCAACAAGCAAGCTTGAGGCGTTAAAGGATGCAGCGTGGATCGGCAATCCTGTCGAATGGAGTTCAACCGTATTCGGAGGTGTAAGGGATTCAGGCACAGCGATTACGGCAATTATTGCAATTGTTCCGATTGCACTTGCAACTATGATGGAGCATATCGGAGATATTTCTGCTATTTCGGCAACCTGCGGCAAGAATTATATCAGTAATCCGGGCTTGCACAGAACGCTTCTCGGAGATGGCCTTGCAACTATTCTTGCTTCTCTTTTCGGTGCGCCTGCAAATACAACCTATGGCGAAAATACAGGAGTACTTGCTCTTTCAAAGGTATATGATCCAAGAGTAATCAGAATTGCTGCTTATTTTGCATTGCTGTTTTCTTTATCCCCGAAATTTGCTGCAGCAATCAATCTTATGCCAACAGCTGTTATCGGCGGAATTTCATTTGTGCTTTATGGTATGATTTCAGCAGTCGGTGTAAGAAATGTTGTTGAGGCTAAGGTTGATTTCTCAAAGTCACGCAATACTATCATTGCAGCGATCATCCTTGTGCTTGCTCTCGGTTCAAACGGAATTTCGTTTGCAATCGGCGATGCTTCAATCAGCATTTCAGCTCTTGCAACAGCTTCGGTGGTAGGAATTATTCTTAATGTTATTTTCCCCGGAAATGATTATGTTTTCAAAATGGAAGACAAGAAGGAAGAGCAGGAAGAGAAAAATACACAGGCAAAAGCACAGTAAAATATATATTTTAAAGACCTGATTTTTTCAGGTCTTTTATCTTTGTTTTGACAATTTTTCGTTAATATGGTAGAATTGAACATCATTTAGCGAACAAAAGGAGGAATCTTATGTCAACTTCTGATATTTGTATTCTTGTTGCAATTGTTGCATATCTTGCAATTGTGGTTGTAATAGGTGTTGTATTCTCAAGAAAAAATAATAATGTTGACGATTTTTATCTCGGCGGCAGAAAATTAGGTCCGTTTGTAACAGCTATGAGTGCTGAAGCATCGGATATGAGCGGCTGGCTTCTTATGGGTCTGCCGGGTCTGGTTTATCTTTGCGGTATTGCCGAAGCGTCATGGACAGCTATAGGTCTTGCTTTGGGTACATATGTAAACTGGCTTGTTCTGGCAAAAAGGCTTCGTAATTATTCAAGCAGAATTGAGGCAATTACCGTTCCGGATTTCTTTAAAAAGAGATTCAGAGATAAAACCAATGTTTTGATTATTGCAGCGGCAGCATTAATTATTTTATTCTTTATTCCTTATACTGCTTCCGGATTTTCAACCTGCGGCAAGCTTTTCGGCTCTCTGTTTGGTATTGATTATCATCTTGCTATGGTTATTTCTGCAATTGTAATCGTTGCTTATACATCTCTTGGCGGCTTTCTTGCTGCTTCAACAACAGACTTTATTCAGTCCATCATTATGACGATTGCACTTATTGTGGTGCTTGTATTCGGTATCAGCGTTGCCGGCGGTTGGGGCGCAGTAACGGAAAATGCACAGTCAATAACAGGCTATCTTTCCATGGTTGAAACAACAGATGGTGCCGGAAATGTGGTTTCATTCGGCTCAATGAAAATTGTATCAACTCTTGCATGGGGTCTTGGCTATTTCGGTATGCCGCATATTCTTCTCCGTTTTATGGCAATTGAAGATCCTAAAAAAATCAAGCTTTCAAGAAGAATTGCAAGCGTTTGGGTATTCATCGCAATGAGTGTTGCGGTTGTCATTGGTATGGTCGGTCTTGCAATGAGCAAGGTTGAATCATCAATGATTCTTGCAGACAGCGAAACCGTTATTGTTGCAATTTCAAGCCTGCTTTCCAAATACGGTGTTGTGTTTGCACTTCTTGCAGGTGTTATCCTTGCCGGTATTCTTGCCTCAACAATGTCTACGGCAGACAGCCAGCTTCTTGCAGCGGCATCGGCTATCAGTCAGGATATTATGGTAGGTACATTTAAGCTGAATATCAGTTCTAAGGCAAAAATGATTGCTGCAAGAGCAACTGTTATTGCTATAGCAATACTTGGTGTTGCATTTGCATGGAACCCCAACTCATCGGTATTCGGCATTGTAAGCTTTGCTTGGGCAGGCTTCGGTGCTTCCTTCGGTCCTGTTATGCTCTTCTCATTATTCTGGAAGAGAATAAATAAATGGGGTGCAATGGCAGGTATGATTTCAGGCGGTATAACGGTTATTGCATGGCATTATGCCCAGGGTGGACTGTTCAGTCTTTATGAGCTTCTTCCTGCTTTTATCGTTTCCTCTATCTTCATTGTTGTTGTTTCGCTCTTAACAAAAGCGCCTGAAAAGGAAATTGTTGAAGAATTTGAAGAAGTAAAATCAATGTAATATATAGAAAAAGATGCGCAGCTTATGCTACGCATCTTTTTTGCTCTCGTTCTTTTCTGTTTTTTTTAGGTCTATCAATTCTTTAATTCTTCCAAAATCTATATCCGGAAGTCTTTTTTCAATTTCAACTGAGTTTATAAGGCTTTTTGAAAGTGCTTTTATAATTTCGCCTGCCTCGCTGCTGGCGTTGTTATCTGATTTTACGGTTTGAATAACGGATAAAAGAATGTTTCCGTAATTGCTTTTGTTTATGTCATCCAGGGTGCTTAGTCCGCTGTTTTTTGCAATCGTGTAAATTGCATTCACTGTTTTCTTTAAATCATCCGGAGACAGTGAGTCAAGGCTTGCTGTTAGGCTGTCATCAACATAATCGGATAGAGTGCTGTAATCTTCTGCTCTTTCAAATTCGTATCCTTTTGTTATCCATGTAAATAAATTGTGCTGGGCAACGGCGGCTGCACTGCTTTTTATAATTATACTTTTTCCGCAGGTTTCAAGCATTCTGCCGACGATTGAATCTTCGGGAGATATGTTGATTATTTTTTCGCAGTTTTCTTTTGTAAATAGAACAGGGGCAAGGTCTTTTGGAAATCCCGGTCCGTCATTGTTGTAAACA
>JAIDJS010000054.1 GCA_029052085.1 Eubacterium sp. | reverse complement strand
GCTTTAAGAAAGCTGAAATCAAGGCATTCTTTAAAAAAACAAAACCCGTTGTGTTTAACGAAGGGATGTGGGGTGCAGGAACATTTACCTTCAATCTGATTTATGCCAATATGGGATATGAGTATTTTGCTGCCGTAACCATTCACAGAAGCTTTGAAAATATAGCGTTTGTATTCTTTATCGGTCTTTGCAGTGCCTGCAGCGTTATGGTCGGCAAATCAATCGGCAAGGGCAGAATTGAAGAGGGTATTAAGGATTCAAAGCGTTTTGCTGTTCTTGTTCCGTCCCTTGCAGTGATTGTTTCTATTGTTATTATTTCGCTCAGATATCAGCTTGTCGGTATTTTCAATATGGGCAATAACATCAGCGAGGTAACGCTTCATTCTGCGGTAATTATTATGACAATTTATGCCTGTGAGCTTCCTGTCAGAATGATACCATATATTCAGATTGTCGGAATTTTCCGCTCGGGCGGAGATACCATAACGGGCGTTAAATATGATTTAACCTGTTTATGGCTTCTTTCGATTCCTGCAACACTTATTGCAGTTCATATTGTAAAAGTTCCGTTTGTTGTTGCCTATGGCGTTATGTATGTTTTTGAGGATTATGTTAAAACCTTCCTCTGTCTTCGCCATTATCGCTCCAAAAAATGGATTAAGCCTGTAACAGAAGAGGGCAGAAAGGCTCTTGAAGCGTATAAGTCAAATAATATCAGATACGGTGATGAAAAATGATAAAGAATTTAGTTGTTAAAGGTGCAAGAGAGCACAATTTAAAAAACATAGATGTGGAAATTCCAAGGGATAGTCTTGTTGTATTTACAGGTCTTTCGGGTTCGGGCAAATCAAGCCTTGCGTTTGATACCATTTATGCCGAGGGGCAAAGAAGATATGTAGAAAGTCTTTCGTCATATGCAAGGCAGTTTTTAGGTCAGATGGAAAAGCCGGATGTGGATTATATTGAGGGCCTCAGTCCTGCCATTTCAATTGATCAGAAAACAACCTCTAAAAATCCTCGTTCAACAGTTGGTACAGTAACTGAAATTTATGATTATTTAAGGCTCCTGTATGCCAGAATAGGTATTCCGCATTGTCCGATATGCGGCAGGGAGATTGCCCAGCAGACAATAGACCAGATTGTAGACAGTATTCTTACCTACCCTGAAAAAACCAAAATTCAGATTATGGCTCCCATAGTTCGCGGCCGTAAGGGTGAATATGTAAAAGAGCTTGATGATGCAAGAAGAAGCGGTTTTGTTCGTGTACGGGTAGACGGCAGTATTTACGATTTGTCCGAAGAAATTAAAATGGAGAAAAACAAGAAGCATAATATTGAGGTTGTTGTTGACCGTCTTGTTGTTTCCGAAAGCATAAGAAGCCGTTTGACGGACAGTATCGAAACTGCAACCCGCCTTTCAAAGGGTTTGGTGTTATGCGATGTTATAGACGGAGAAGAGGAGCTGTTTTCACTTGATTATGCCTGCCCTGAGCATGGCGTGTCTATTGAGGAAATGAGCCCTCGTATGTTTTCCTTTAATAATCCGTATGGTGCCTGCAAGCGCTGTTCGGGTCTTGGCACTTTTATGGAGATTGATGAGGATCTGATTATTCCGAACAGAAAGCTTTCCATAAATCAAGGCGCAATCAAAGCAAGCGGCTGGAATGTTGCTGACGGCTCTTCTATTGCCAGAATGTATTTTGAAGCACTTGCTGCCGAATATAAATTTTCTCTTGATATGCCTGTTGAAATGCTTTCAAAAGAAGCAATTGATGTAATTCTTCATGGTACAAAGGGCAAAAAAATAAAGATGAAGCGCGTAACCTCTTACGGCAGCGGAACTTATGTTAATGATTTTGAGGGTGTTGTTAATAATCTGAAGCGCAGATATGAAGAAACAAGCTCCGAATATTCAAGGGCGGAAATCGAAACGGTTATGGTTTCCTCTGTATGCCCTGATTGTAAAGGGGCAAGGCTGTCTCCCATAAGTCTTGCAGTTACAGTTGGCGGGAAAAATATTTATGAATTCTGTCAGATGTCTATTTCAGAAGAAATCAGCTTTATTGATAATCTTGAATTAACCGAATAAGAACAGATGCTCGGCAGTCTGATTAGAAGAGAACTTAAAGAAAGGCGGAA
>JAIDJS010000053.1 GCA_029052085.1 Eubacterium sp. | reverse complement strand
TTTTTAATCCATTTAGTATACAAAATATGCCCGTGTGTTAAAAACTTTATAAAAAGTTTAGAAATTAGGGGGGGGGTATCTATTGCACTATTTTATACAGAGTGTTATACTTATTTTATATATAAATAGTTATTTTGGGCAATACCATAAATACTAAAAAGGAGAGAGTATTATGAAAGTATCAAAAAAAGCCACTGCGTTTTTATTGGCTGCTGTTCTTTTGGTTTCATCACTGTTTACAGCAGCACCGATGTATAAATTATTCGCAGCGGAAGGTGAAACGCACGGTAACTTTGTTATCTATGGCGGAACATACGGCGTGGATTATGAGTATGTTACAGGTACAAGCCCTATTTCCGTGCAGGGTTACGGCAACAATGAAAGCTATAATACAACGCAATATACACCTAAGTCGGGTGGAGTGCTTAGTCAGGCAATGGATTATTTGTCGATAAAAACATCTACTCCGCTTACTATTTCTACTAACGGAACAAGCTCAGCCGGCATTATTATCAATGCAGGCGTGCATGCTGAACTTACATTTGATAATGTTAATATAACGGCTGTTGTACCCGTAAATATTGTTACCAACAATAAAGGAATGAACAGCTGGGGCCGTCCTCTTGATGCAAATGGTAATTATGTTGATGCTGATGGTAATGGTATTTATGATTATCTTGAAGACCCAACATCTCTTCATTTAACTCTTGCAGATGGCAGTGTGAATACATTAAGAACAACAAACTGGGCGCATTGTCCGGGTATTCGCTGCGGCGAAGGCTCAAAGCTTACGATTGATGACAGCAGAAGAAATGTTGACTCAGACGGCGTTTTTGTTGCTCCTGAACAGGGCAGAATTTCAAGGGATGCTGTTCTTCAGGATGGTACAGTTGTAAAAGAAGGCGATCGTCTTACGCTTCTTGACAGTGAAAATCCGGGTACCCTTTATGTATATGGCGGTCCCAGAGCAGCTGCTATTGGCGGCGGCGGTCTTGAAACAAGCGGAGATATGACCTTTAATGGCGGTAACATCATAGTTAGACCATATGGCGAAAATGACAGCCCTAATGGTGCCGGTGCCGGAATCGGCGGCGGTCATGCCGGCTGCGGAACAACATTTACTTTTAATGGCGGTTCAATAGATTCAATAGCCGCTTATCATAGTGCAGGAATCGGCGGCGGCTGTACCTACGGCGGCGGTATGAGTAACGGCGGTCAGATTACATATGCACTTACAGATGCTTATTTATCCGAATTTCCGCTTCATACAGTAGCCGGAGATATAACTATAAACGGCGGCTATTTAAAATCGCAGGGAAGAACACATGGTAATGCTTTCGGACAGGCCTGCGGCGGTAATAATAACGGAAAAACAATAACCATTACAGGCGGAACACTTCTTCCTTCCTCATATAGCGGCTGGTATGATATCGGCGGCGCAGGCGGCGATGTTATCGTAACAGGCGGTTCTGTTCGTTTAACAGGCGGCTCTGCAAATAAATTCCAGAGTAACGGCGGTGTTGCCTGGGGAGATCTTGATAAAACAATCAAGGTATTTATGACTACAATCAATATGTCTGCTTACAATAAGCCGAATATGCTTGTAGACGGAATGAAAATTACGGTTAATGGTATTCCAAGTGAATATGGTATGCCGTCTTTTCCAGCTGCTGGCGGTTACCTCTCGGTGGGGGTTCCAATTGAGGGGACAGGGCGTGGG
>JAIDJS010000052.1 GCA_029052085.1 Eubacterium sp. | reverse complement strand
AATATTGACAAACCGGAAGCGTTATGGTATAATTAAGCCAACCTTGAGGGAGTAATTCCACAAATCAAATTGCGAACTTTTGTCACCAACCGCGGGAAGAAAGCCTCTGGCAAAGTTTTAATGAATGAGACTCATATGCGGACTTCCGTATATGAGTTTTTTTAAACAATTTTTCAATGTTTAAATATTAAAGAGCCGAAACATATGCTTCGACTTTTTGATGCTTAAGCAGAAAACAAACCGCTAATAATATCAAAGGAGGTTATCAGATGATTTGGGTATGGGTTGCCGTAATAGCAATTGCAATCGTTGTTGAGGTTTTCAGTGCACAGCTTCTTTCAATCTGGTTTGCAGTTGGCGGCATTGCAGCTTTGGCAGCAAGCTTTTTTACGGATAATATTGCGATACAGATTTTCCTGTTTTTCGCAGTTTCAGTTGCGGCGATTGCAATTATTTATCCGCTTGCAAGAAAATCGCTGAAAACAGAGCGTGTCAAAACCAATGCGGACCGTTATGTCGGAAAGCTTGCGGTTGTAACAGAGGAAATATCCAACATTGATGCCAAGGGCCAGGTTAAGGTTGATAATCAAATCTGGTCGGCACGTAGTGAAAACGGAGAAACGATTTCCGCGGGCACAAAGGTTAATGTGCTCAGAATAGAAGGCGTTAAGCTGATTGTATCAGTTAATGAAAATATTTTATTTTAAAGGAGATTTTTTATTATGGATGGATTTTTAATTTTTATCGGTATACTTGTTCTTATACTGCTCATTATCGGAATTGCAAATATCAAGGTTATTCCCCAGTCTAAAGCATATGTTGTTGAAAGACTCGGCAGATACTCTGCCACATGGGAAGCAGGCGGACTGAAAGTCAAAATTCCGTTTATTGAAAGAATTGCAAAAATTGTTTCGCTTAAGGAACAGGTTGTAGACTTTGCGCCGCAGGCTGTTATTACAAAGGATAATGTTACAATGAAAATAGACACGGTTGTCTTCTTCCAGATTACAGACCCGAAGCTTTACTGCTATGGTGTTGAAGCTCCGCTTGCAGCTATTGAAAACCTTACTGCAACAACGCTTCGTAACATCATCGGCGAAATGGAGCTTGACGCAACACTTACATCAAGAGACACAATCAACACCAAAATCCGCTCTATTCTTGACGAAGCAACAGATCCTTGGGGCATCAAGGTAAACCGAGTTGAGCTTAAAAACATTCTTCCTCCAAAAGAAATTCAGGATTCCATGGAGAAGCAGATGAAGGCAGAGCGTGAACGCCGTGAGGCTATTCTTCGTGCCGAGGGTGATAAGCAGAGCCGTATTCTTGAAGCACAGGGCTTTAAGGAATCTAAAATTCTTGAAGCTGAGGCTGAAAAGCAGTCTGCAATTCTTCGCGCCGAGGCTGTTCGTGAACAGAAAATCCGCGAGGCAGACGGTGAGGCACAGGCTATTCTTAAGATCAAACAGGCTGAAGCTGACGGCATCAGAATGATTAAAGAGGCTGATCCGTCAGAGGCTGTTGTTAAAATCAAATCACTTGAAGCTTTTGCAAAGGCAGCAGACGGACAGTCAACAAAAATCATTATTCCAAGCGAAATTCAGTCGCTTGCAGGCCTTGCATCAGGCCTTGACGGTGTGCTTAAAAAATAATTCAGCAAAGAGGAGAATTCATTATGATCAGTGTAACAACCCCAACCCTTGAAAACGGAGTTATTGTTGAATACAGGGGTATTGTAACAGGCGAGATTGTTGCAGGAATTAATTTCATTAAGGATTTCGGAGCATCAATAAGAAATATCATCGGCGGCAGATCCGCAGGATACGAGGAAGAACTTGTTGAAGCAAGAAATAATGCCTTAAGAGAAATGGAAGCAAAGGCCGCACAAATTGGCGCAAACGCAGTTGTAGGCGTTAAAATTGACTATGAATCATTCGGCAATGCCGGAATGATTATGGTTATCGCAACAGGAACAGCCGTTGTTGTTCAGAACAAATAAACTATATTTAAAACGCCTTCCCCCGAGAGGGGAAGGCCGGTAAAGACAGAAAGCAGTTGATTAACATCAACTGCTTTTTATTTATAAACACTGACAGAAATAATATTCCTGCTTTTCTTTGTTTTTCCGATTACGCCGTTATAAACAAATCTGCCCCTGCCGCGAACGGAAATGATATCATTTATCTTTGGTGTATAAGAAAAATTTTCGCAAAGCCGGCTGTTTACATAAATTTTCCGTGCAATAAAAAGCTCTTTCACCGCACTGCGAGATAAATTATAAACGGCTGAAATAATAACATCAAGCCGTTCGGAAGCAGCAACCAGCTGCTCTGTTTCTGGTTTTTTGACAACCGAATCCGGCAATGCTTCCGCAATACTGCACTTCACAATCGTATGGCGAACCTTTGAAAGCTCCCCAACAATATATTCAGCAATCGTATTCAGGCAGAAAATATAGCCAATATTATCAGCAATAACAATATCGCCAAGCACCTCTCTTTTAATTCCAAGCCCCATAAGAGAGCCCAGGAAATCCCTGTGCGAAAACTTATCCGCAAATTTCGGCGAGACAGGCTCCGCTTTAATAATACTTATCGGAAATTCGGCATCTTCAAGGTCATATCCAAAGGCGGCAATACAGCGTTCCGCTCCGTCATATCCGCCGAAAAGGCAATAATTTATATTCAGATGTAATGCGCTTAAAACGCTTTCCTCCTCCATATTAAGAAAATCGGAAAAGGTGGTATAAAAGCGCTGTTCTGCTCTGTCGGCAAGCTCTAAAAATCTTTTTTCTAAATTTTCCATAATCTTATTTTATTATATTCTCGTTGTTTTTTCAATAATAACAGGTTATAATTTATTTGGTGATACAAAATGAATATATTAGTTATGTTTACAGGCGGAACCATCGGTTCTTCATCAAACGGAGAATGTATTTCCCCAAACAGCGAAAACAAGAAGCTTCTGCTTGAACTGTATAAAAAAGAATATGGGAAACATACCGATTTTGAAATTTCAGAACCATATTATGCTTTGAGCGAAAATAATACGGGAAAAACCATTGAACATCTTATTTCAGCCGTATATGATGCACAAAAAAAGAATTACAGCGGAATTATTATTACGCACGGAACGGATACTCTGCAGTATTCCGCTGCTGCACTGTCATACGCACTTGGAAATTCCTGCAAACCGGTTATGCTTGTTTCAAGCAATTATGTGCTGACTGACAAAAATGCAAACGGACTTTCAAACTTTGCAGCAGCCGTTGATTTTATTGAAAAGGAGTACGGGAACGGCGTTTTCGTACCCTACAAAAACAGCGATAACAAGGTTTATATTCATCGTGCAGGCAGACTTTTACAGCACGGCGAGCTTTCAGACGATATTTTCAGCATAAAAAATCACTATTACGGAAGCTATAACGGAGATACCTTTATTAAGAACCCCGACTTTGATGAAAGGGATGATGAAATCAAGCCCTTCGGCAGAATAAAGCTTTCCGAATTCAGCAAAGATATTAAGGTTTTTAACGCATATGTCGGCAATGAATATCCGCAGATTGACGGCGGCACAAAGGCAGTTTTGATAAAAACATACCATTCCGGCACAATTTGTACAGATAATGACAGCTTTAAAACCTTTGCCCAAACGATAAAAAACAAAAACATTCCCTGCTATATCTGCGGTGCAGATAACAGGGAACCAAACGAACGTGCAACGGTGTTTTCAGAATACGGAATTACCATTCTTCCGCCGTCTGCATTTATCTCACAATATATCAAGCTTTGGATTTCATCAGAAAACAATATTGATTTTCATAAAATATATGATAAATCACTTGGCGGAGATTTGCTGTAAAATAGCTTTGGGATGGGAAAACCATCACCTACAAATTCTGTTGAAACAAACAACCGTAGGGGGCGAGCATTGCTCGTCCGTTTTTTATGAGAGAACAGAAAAATCTCTCCGTCTGTATAAGATGCAGACACCTCTCTTTTGAAATCCCTCCGCCAACCTAAAGGTTACCACCTTCCTTTTACATGGGAGGAACAGAAGCTTTTGAGATTTGTATGGAATCCCTCTGAGTGCTTCGCACCCATCCCCCTTTGACAAGGGAGGCAAAAGAGTTTATTGATTTGTATGAAAAAAGCAGGGTATACACCCTGCTTCATTTTATATTTGCTTTTTCAGCGTTTCGCTTAGCCAAGTTCTGAGAAGTACTTGATTGTGCGAACCATCTGTGAAGTATAGCTGTTCTCGTTATCATACCAAGAAACAACCTGTACCTCATAAAGATCATTTCCAAGAGGAAGAACCATTGTCTGTGTAGCATCAAAGAGTGAGCCGTAACGCATACCAACGATATCTGAAGAAACGATTTCATCAGTGTTGTAGCCAAAGCTCTCATTTGCAGCAGCCTTCATAGCAGCGTTGATGCCATCAACAGTTACATCACTGCCCTTAACAACAGCTGTAAGAATTGTTGTAGAACCTGTTGGAGTAGGAACACGCTGAGCAGAGCCGATAAGCTTGCCGTTAAGCTCAGGAATTACAAGACCGATAGCCTTTGCAGCACCTGTTGAGTTTGGAACGATATTAACAGCAGCAGCACGAGAACGACGAAGATCGCCTTTTCTCTGAGGACCGTCAAGTGTCATCTGATCGCCTGTGTAAGCATGGATTGTGCACATGATACCGCTCTGAACCTCTGCATAATCGTTAAGAGCCTTAGCCATAGGAGCAAGGCAGTTTGTTGTGCAGGAAGCAGCAGAAATAACTGTATCTTCAGCTGTAAGCTTGTCGTGGTTTACATTGTAAACGATTGTTGGAAGATCGTTGCCTGCAGGAGCAGAAATAACAACCTTGCGAGCACCAGCCTTAACATGAGCAGATGCCTTATCCTTTGAGCAGTAGAAGCCTGTGCATTCAAGAACAACGTCTACACCAAGCTCGCCCCAAGGAAGCTCTTCAGCATTAGCCTTTGCATAAATTTTAATTTCTTTGCCATCTACGATGATAGAATCATCAGTTGCTTCAACTGTATCAGCAAGAGCATACTTACCCTGTGATGAATCATACTTAAGAAGATGAGCAAGCATCTTTGGGCTTGTAAGATCGTTGATAGCAACAACCTCATAGCCTTCAGCACCAAACATCTGGCGGAAAGCAAGACGACCGATACGGCCAAAACCATTAATAGCAACCTTTACCATTTGGAATTACCTCCGAAAAATAATGATTATTTAAAATATCGCACTTCCGATATTTTATTGCTTATATTTTATACTGTTTGTCCCCGAATATCAAGCATTTTTTCCCATTTGTTATACATTTTATAATAAATTGCTAAAAATTTAACAAAATTTATTTATTCTGTTGTCTTTTTATTATTCTTTCTGAGGATAATAACAGGAATCAGGGTTAATACGGCAACAACCGCTGCTGCCCAGAACATAACATTACCGGGAGCTGAGGTTACAACATTGTATTCATTTGTATATGTAATCTTTGAGAAGCGGCAAACAATATTTCCGATAAACGGACCGATAATCATAGGAATCAGAACATAGAAAATAATTCTGATGCCCTGGAAGGATCCAACCTTGCCCTCAGGCATATAATCACGAACAGAAGCATTCATCGCAATTCCGAACAATGCCCAACCGAGAAGAGCAGGAACGGCACAGATAAAGAAAACAACAATATTTTTCGCAAAGCCTGCTGCAAAAAGACCTGCAAAATACAGAACAACAGAGAATACCATAAACTTATCCTTGCCGAGCTTATCCATTAATTTACCTGCCGAAATAACAAGAGCAATTGCGATAATAACAACTACCGCAGCAACAGCCATAGTTGCAGGCGTTAATGAGGCAAGCACATTATCCAAACTGAAATTCATTACGTTGCCGAGATAAATAAATATGTACGGGAAAAACACCTGAAATGCCGTTGATGTAAAGCAGTTTGCGGAAAGTGCAAGATAAAGCTTTTTGTTTTCCTTAACAACAGACAGACGGAAGCCGTAAAGCAAATCCTTCCAGAAAGAGCCGCTCTGAACGGTTTTTACATTGCTGTCTTTAATAGAAAACAAACCGATTATACCGCAAAGGGTTACAATAGCGCCAAGCCCGATAAAGATAACATCATAGCCAATGCTTTCAACTGCGCCTGCAAGCCCCATAACACCTGCTGTTGCCGCAAGCGGAAGAATGGTTAAAACACTTTCCACGGTTGCACGGTTGCGTGTGCTTGTAACATCGGTTACCCACGCATTGAACGCCGCATCATTGCCGGTTGAACCGATAAAGGACATGACACAATCCATAACAATAACCATTGCAACGGTTACGGTTAAAATTTTAATTTCATCATTAAGATGGAAAAGCTCGGCAGTATGATCTCTTGAAATAACACCAAAGCTTGCCGTAACAATACCCCAAAGAATATAGCCGATTGAAATAAACGGCTTGCGCTTTCCGATTTTATCGCTCAAAGTGCCCATTAAAAAGGTTGCAACAACAGTAAAGGATGCACTTGCGGCAACCATTATGCTGATAGCGCTCATAACATCGATAGAGCCGTTTACAGCCTCCTGCGTTGCGCCGTTATAAATTGAATTGTAGAGAAAGGTGTTGAAAAACATATTTTCAACAGCCCATGCAATCTGACCCATAAATCCGAAAAGAATTATATTCAGCCAGATACGACCCCCAAGCTTTGTTTTATTGTTTTCCATAAAAAATTCCCCCTTATAGTTTATTATGAGGGGGAAAAAGTTATTTGTCAATAAAAATTTTACAAATAATATTTTATTGTAACAACATATTTGTTTATATGTAAAGCACTGCCCTGATAGCGGACCGTGCTTTATTGCTGCAGTCCTTATTTCTTCGGCAGCTTAACAGTAGCCTTGAACAAATCGCCGTCTATGGAAATAATAAGCTCGCCGTTATTCAGCCTGCAAAGTTCCTTTGCAATGGAAAGCCCGAGTCCGTTTCCGTCCTGGCTTCGGGATTGATCGCCCCTTACAAACCGTTCGGTCAGTTCCTCTGCAGTAATATTAAGCTGCTCTTTTGAAATATTTTTAATTTCAAAACAGCCGTAATCCGCATCTGAATAAACCCTTGCATAAACACGGGAACCGGGGGCGGAATACTTTCTTGCATTGGAAAGCAGATTTTCAAACACACGGTAAATCTTCGTGCCGTCTGCAAACACAATATGCTTATCAACAGCTTCTTCAAAAATAACCTGAAGATTATTCTTTTCTATATCCGCCGTTTCCTCAACAACCGCCTGCGCAGCAAGCTCATTCAGATTAATCATTGTTTTGTTTAAGGTAACATTGCCCGAGGATACCTTTGAAGCCTCAATCAAATCCTCAATCAGCCTTTTCAGCTTATTTGATTTTTCAGCTATAACCGCCATATATTTCTTTGCATCCTCATCCTCAATATCGCATTTCTGAAGCAAATCAATATAATTGATAACCGAGGTAAGCGGTGTTTTTAAATCATGGGATACATTTGTAATCAGCTCTGTTTTCGTGCGTTCATCCTTAACCGCCTTTATAACTGCCTGCTGCAGCTGGGCATTTGTATCTTCAAGGCTGTCTGCAAGGATTTTAAGACTTTGCGGCAGCTTATCCGTATTATAAGGCAAAGGCTCGCCCTTTTCGCTTGCAGCGATAATATCATCAAGCGATTTCATATACTTAACGGCTCTGTAAACCAGATAACCGTCTGCACCAAGGAGAACAACCGAGCCAAGGAAGCCGCAGAAATTCAAAAAGCTTTCATAAGCAGAGAAAAGCAGAATGATAATACCAAGTGAAACCAGATTAAAGAATGTATACAGAACAACGGCCGGAACAGACCTTTTATGAAGCCTTTTCGGCTTAAAGGCATAGCTGCCGAGCGCTCTGCCGATTCCCTTAAATGCTTTTCCAATAATCCTGAATATTCCGAAAACAAACCACTTTAACACCTTGAAAATCAAAACAACAATTCTTACAACAAGAAGCTTTGAGAAAACGGGATAATCGCATTTTACAGCTCTTGAAAGTGACATAGCAAAGCCCAGAATCATAAGCCAGATCAGCATTGAAATGATACAGACAACAGCAACAAACCAGCCTGATTTAAAGAATAAAATGTCAAAATCACTATTTTTTAAATAACTATATCCATATGCAGAATATTCTGCATATGCTAAGACAAGAGCACCTGCACCATAGCCTGCAAAGCCGACTGCCGTACCCATCAGAGCAAAATGCAGATCAAAAGGCATTTTATCCAGTTTCGCCATAGAAAGCGCGCCGTCCTTATGCCCAGCAAGACGGCAGGAAGCAACCGCAAGTGCAATCAATAAAACAAAGGAAACCAGAATATTTATACAGATAAAGTTTAAGTTTATATCCTGTACTTCCAGATAGCTTTGATAAACAGCCTTTACAGTATCATCCGCTTTCAATTCAGAATCTATCTGAACATAAATGCTGAAATTCTCATTGTCATAAACATGACCGTAATCCGTTAAATGCGTTAAACCACCGCTGGCATAACAACCCTTCGGCTCATAGGCAATACTGTTGCCTTCGCCATTTTTAACACGCTGAATAAACGCTTTCGTATCTGTATCAACATTCGTTATTACCGTTCCGTCCTCATGAACAGCATAAAACCGAATATTCTTTAGGGCAGCATAATTCTCTCTGTAATTAAAGTAGTTACCATCCCCATAATTGCTATTATAATAACTTGCTGCCATATCACGAACGGTATTCTCATCACGACCGAAATTCACGCCGTCTTCGTCATCGTTTGCATCATTAAGGCGTTGATTATCATACATCATATATTTTGTATAATAATACCCGTCATCACCCTTATAAAATTTTCTACCGTCTTCAAGCACACCAATTATATAAGGATCACCGGAGTAATCATCATAAACTGCTTCGTATTCGCCATCATCTGTATATTCATAACCTGAGACAACACCGCGAATATTGACAGAGCTTAATTGATTTTCCTTCTCAGCCTTTTTGTAAGCAGCATAAAAGCTGTCAATATAATCCTGTTTTGCTCTTGCTCTTTCATTACTTGTTAAATCATACTGAATAGAGGCAAGATTTGTCCTTAATAGATTACAAAAAGGATAAGTTTCATAAAAGCTTGTTGTTTCCTGTTTTAAAACATCCTCCCCGTAAAAAGAGAAAGCTTTTGCAAGCTGAACAACATTGCTCATCAAACACGCAACCATAAGAAGCGCAAGCAAAACGCACAGCAGCTTATTTCCGCTGCTGTATTTAAATCTTTTCCACTTTGTATCCAAGACCATACACCACCTTAATATATTTCGGGTCTTTCGGATTAATCTCTATCTTTTCTCTTATGTTTTTAATATGTACCGTAACTGTTTTTTCCGAACGGAAGGACGGTTCATTCCAGACCGCCTCATAAATCTGCCCTGAGGAAAGCACCCTGCCGAGATTTTTGCAAAGATATTCAAGAATCATATACTCCGTTGCCGTAAGCTTTATACTTTCGCCGTCAACCGAAACGGTTTTGGCATCTGTATCAATGATTAAGCCGCCCGTAACAATCTGGGTATCCTTTTTAACAAAGCCGGAAAACGAAATATATCTTCTGATTTGTGATTTAACCCTTGCAACAAGCTCAAGCGGGTTAAACGGTTTAGTTACATAATCATCCGCGCCGAAACCAAGACCTGCAATTTTATCCGTATCCTCCGATTTAGCGGAAAGCATAATAATCGGAAAATTATGCTTTTCTCTGATTTTCAGCGTTGCCTGCAGACCGTCCATTCTCGGCATCATAATATCCAGCACAAGGCAATGAATTTCATTTTTTTCGATAACTTCAAGTGCCTGTATCCCATCCTCTGCTTTCAGAACATTATAACCCTCAAGCTTAAGATAAATTTCGATTGAATCAAGAATAGCCTTGTCATCATCGCAAACCAATATCGTTTCCATTCGTATCACTCCCTTCCGTATTTTAACATATTATCAACATAAGATAAACCCGTTAAGTGTATTAAACTACAATAAAATTCAAGTATGGTAATGAAAAAGTAAAGAAAAAATAAAAATATATTGTTACAAAAACAAATCGTAGGGTTCGGCGTCCTCGACGAACCGCTCAATCCCTCCGTCAACCTTGCGGTTGCCACCTCCCTTTTGGAATCCCTCCACCACAAGTGGTTCCCCTCCCTTTGACAAGGGAGGCATATCGGTTTGATAATTCATATAAAAAACGGGCGGAAATAGTTTCCGCCCTTATAATATATACATATTATATATAAATTAAATTTGATCAAGTGCCTGCTGAATATCCTCAATAATATCCTCTGCCGCCTCAATGCCACAGGAGAATCTGATTAAATCCGCAGTTACGCCGGCTTCAACAAGCTCTTCATCCGTAAGCTGGCGATGTGTTGATGATGCAGGATGCAAACAGCAGGTGCGTGCATCGGCAACATGGGTTACGATAGCAACAAGCTTTAAGCTGTTCATAAACTTAACACCGGCTTCTCTTCCGCCTTTAACACCGAAAGAAACAACACCGCAGGTGCCGTTCGGCATATATTTCTGCGCAATATCATACTGCGCATCACCCTCAAGCATAGGACATTTAACCCAAGTGATTTTTTCATTATTCTTAAGATATTCGGAAACCTTTTTAGCGTTTTCGCAGTGGCGTGCCATTCTTAAGCAAAGCGTTTCCAGACCAACATTAAGAAGAAACGCATTATTCGGTGCCTGAATGGAGCCTAAATCTCTCATAAGCTGTACAGTTGCTTTTGTAATATACGCTGCCTCGCCGAACTCCTTGGAATAGGTTACGCCATGGTAGCTTTCATCCGGCGTCGTAAGCCCCGGGAATTTATCATTCTGCTCCCAATTGAACCTACCGCTGTCCACAATAGCACCGCCGATGGTTGAGGCATGACCCTCCATATATTTTGTTGTGGAATGCGTAACAATATCACAGCCGAATTCAAACGGGCGGCAGTTTACAGGCGTTGCAAAGGTGTTATCCATAATAAGAGGAATTCCGTTTTCATGAGCAACCTCTGCAAAAAGCTCTATATCCAGAATATCAAGGCTTGGATTTGAAATGGTTTCGCCGAAGATACATTTTGTATTCGGCTGAACAGCTGCCTGAATTTCCTCCTTACTTGCTCTTGGAGAAACAAAGGTAAACTCTATTCCAAGCTTTCTCATTGTAACGTTGAAAAGATTATACGTTCCGCCGTAAATGGCAGAGCTTGAAACAACGTGATCGCCTGCCTGCGCAATATTGAAAACAGCATAAAAATTTGCCGCCTGACCCGATGAGGTAAGCATTCCGGCAACACCGCCCTCTAAAAGCGCAATTTTAGCAGCCGCATAATCGCAGGTTGGATTCTGTAAGCGTGAATAGAAATAGCCGGTTGCCTTTAAATCAAAAAGATCGCCCATTTCCTCGCTTGTATCGTATTTAAAAGTTGTGCTCTGAACAATCGGAACTACTCTCGGTTCGCCGCTTTTCGGCTTGTAAGCACCCTGAACACATAGTGTATCTAATTTCATAATTTTTTCCTCTTATTTATATATTAATCGTTGATAAAATGCTTCATAATACCCGGACCGAAATCAATAAAATTGCCTGTATTCTCTGCAGTTTCCTCATTTATAGTTTCTACACCTTCAACTTCTTTATTCTTATGATAAATAAGATAAGGAACGGGATCGGAAGCGTGGGTTCTTGTTACAATCGGGGTTGGATGATCGGGAAGCACCATAATCTTGTAATCGTCATATTTCTTAAGTCCCTCAAACAGAATCGGAAGCACTCTTTCGTCTATCATTTCAATAGCACGAACCTTGTTTTCCGGCTCATTTCTATGGCCACATTCATCCGTTGCTTCAAAATGGATATAAACAAGATCGTTTCTTTCCAATATATCAAGGCCTGCTTTTGCCTTGCCCTCAAAATTGGTATCTATATATCCTGTTGCACCCTCAACCTCGGCAACCTCCATTTCAGCGCAGCCGCCGATACCCTTAATAAGGTCAACAGCAGAAACAACGCCGCCTTTAACACCTGTAACCTCTTCAAACGGGCTGAACGCAGGTCTTGTACCCTCGCCCCAGAGCCAGATTGAGTTTGCAGGACGCTTGCCCCTTGCCTTTCTGGCAATATTTACGGGATGATCTTTTAAAATATCATAGGATTTTTTCATCATTTCGATAAGCGGCTTCGCATTTTCGCTTGTTGAAAGATAATCCGTAATCACTTTGCCTGTAATATCATGGGGAGGTGTCATTTTGCCCAAATCGGTTGTGCCGTTATCCCATATAAGACAATGGCGGTAGGAAACACCCGGATAGAATCTGAAAACATCATTTCCAAGCTCTTCCTCAATCGTTTTGATAATTTCCTCTGCTTCCTCCGTTGAAATATCATCGGCACAGTACTCCTCAATCGTTTTTTCATCGTAAGGCTTATCATCCTCTGAAAGCGT
>JAIDJS010000051.1 GCA_029052085.1 Eubacterium sp. | reverse complement strand
GTTATCTGCCTGCTTGGAAATGATATCAGAAAGCTTTCTTCCGAGAATTCCGCAAAGGCTTACAAACTTTTTTATGTAATCGGCAATTTCCTCTTTGCGCATTTCAGGTATAAGATCAAGAACTGCCGTACATTTTTTTGGATTTTCCTTTGTGAAATTGTCGGAAACAATGTGTGAAAGGTTCATTGCGGCAATGCCGGAAAGGCCGTAATCTGTAAATAGAACCTCGCCATGCTCTTTCCCTTTGATTTCGCCGTCCAATTCGATTTTTAAATCGCATCTTGTTCGTGTACCCTTTATTGCTCTTGGATATTTGCTTGAGGAGGTAAGCTGAACAAGGGCAGGGGATAAAGCCGTTGTGCTGTGACCAAGTTGTTTTAGAAGGGTATAGCCGCTTCCGTCAGAGCCAAGATTTTTCTGCGCCTTGCCGCCTGTAGCGACTATAATGTTATCTGCTTTAAAAACACCCTTTGATGAATGAATCGTTAAAGCCCTTTTTATTTCAGTAACTTCGCAGTCTGTTACAATTCTGATGTTCAGATTATGGCATGCTCCAAGCAGAATATCAAGAACGGTTTCTGCCTTAAGTGAATAGGGATAAATTCTGCCCTGCTCTTCTTCGCACAGAATGAGTCCGATACTGTTGAAAAAGGCTGTGACCTCTTCATAGCCCTCTGCATATCTGTTTGTTAAATTGCATCTGCCGTTTCCTGTTGCAAGAATCTTTTTTCCTGCTGAAGACAAACGCTCCAATATGATAACCTTTTCGTCCGGCAGCTTCTGCTTCAGGGTTATTGCAGCTGCAAGTCCCGATGCTCCCGCACCTATTATAATTGTTGACATATATACTCCAAAACGTATTTAATATGTATTATAATAATATAAAACATAAATAATTGCAAATTTTTTCTTGAATTTGCTTGACTTGTTCTTTCTTATGTGTTATAGTTGGAATACCTCGAAAAGGGGTTAATTTTTTTGCCCTTTTTTCTGTGCATGATTTGCCTGAGGGAGATTTAGATTATCGAAATAAAATGGAGGTGCCGAAATGAGAGTTAAAGTTACTTTAGCTTGCACTGAATGCAAACAGCGAAATTACAACACAATGAAAAACAAAAAGAATACTCCAGACAGACTTGAAATGAACAAGTACTGCCGATTCTGCAAAAAGCATACTCTTCACAGAGAAACAAAGTAACGGAGGATAGCAATGGCTAAAGATAAAAAGGTTGATGAAACCAAGCCTGAAAAGGTTGATGAAACCAAGCCGTCAAAGGCTAAAAAGAAGGCTGACAAAAAGAAAACATCAAAGAAAAACCCATTTAAATCCATTGTTGCTTTCTTTAAAAGTACGAATGCAGAACGCAAGAAAATTGTTTGGCCAACAGCAAAGGAAACAGTTAAGAATACAATTATAGTACTTATTGTTACGCTTATAGTTGGTTTGGCAATTTACGGTGTAGATTCTCTTCTTACTCTTGGTATGAAGGGTGTTAAGAGCCTTGCTGATAACACAACTGTAAGTGCTGAGGCTGATGATACATCAAATCCGGATGCAGATATCGTAGAAGACGAAACAAACGAAGCTTCATCTGATGAAAGCACAACTAATGCTGCTGAAGAAAGTACTGATGATACATCACAGCCAGCCGAGTAAGCTGAATTTTAATTACGGAGGCTAAATATCCATATGGAAGAAGCAAAATGGTATGTTGCTCACACATTTTCAGGATATGAAAACAAAGTAGCAAGTAATATTCAAACTGTTGTTGAAAACCGTAATCTTCATGATTTAATTCAGGAGGTTTCAGTTCCTACAGAAACAGTTGTAGAAATTAAAGAAGACGGAACAAAAAAAGAGGTTGAAAGAAAAATCTTTCCCGGCTATGTGCTTGTTAAGATGGTTATGAATGATGATACATGGTATGTTGTTCGTAATATCAGAGGATGTACCGGTTTTGTAGGTCCTGAAAGCAAGCCCGTTCCTTTAACAGAGGAAGAGGTTAAGAAGCTTGGAGTTGAGAAAATCAGCGTTGAAATTGCTTATGCAGAGGGCGATCTTGTTAATGTAATTGACGGTCCGCTTGAAGGCTTCTCGGGAACAGTTGATTCCGTTGATATAAACAAAAACAGTGTTCAGGTTACAATCTCTATGTTTGGCCGTGAAACAGCTGTTGAGTTTGAACTTGACCAATTAGAAAAGGTTAAGGATTAATTATAGGTAATTTGCAGTATATCTGCTTGTTATTCATCGCTAAGCGGTGAGTGGGAGGGGGATTGCTTCCCCGCCAAACCACATTATTTAGGAGGAAATTATTATGGCTCAGAAGGTAGTAGGTTTAATTAAACTTCAGATTCCTGCAGGCAAAGCAACTCCGGCGCCACCGGTAGGTCCTGCACTTGGTCAGCATGGTGTTAACATCATGGCTTTCACAAAAGAATTTAATGAAAGAACAAAGAATGATGCCGGTCTTATTATTCCTGTTGTAATTACAGTATTTGAAGATCGTTCATTCACATTTGTAACAAAAACACCACCGGCAGCAGTTCTTATTAAAAAGGCTTGCGGTATTGATAAGGCGTCAGGCGTACCAAATAAGAATAAGGTTGCAACAATCACTAAGGCTCAGATTCAGCAGATTGCTGAAACAAAGATGCCGGACCTCAATGCAGCAAATCTTGAAGCAGCAATGAGCATGATTGCAGGCACCGCTCGCAGCATGGGTGTAGTAGTAGAAGACTAATTCCCCGTGTGGGAGGAAAAATCCGATTAACCACTGGAGGTAATTTATTATGAAACACGGAAAGAAATATGTAGACGGTGCTAAGCTTGTAGACCGTTCAAATTTATATGATAGTGCAGAAGCTCTTGATCTTGCTATCAAAACAGCTACTGCAAAGTTCGATGAAACAATCGAAGTTCATGTTCGTTTGGGTGTAGACTCTCGTCACGCAGACCAGCAGGTTCGCGGTGCAGTTGTTCTTCCAAACGGAACAGGTAAAGATGTAAGAGTTGCAGTATTCGCGAAGGGCGATCTTGCAAAGGCTGCTGAAGAAGCAGGTGCAGATGTTGTAGGCGATGCTGATCTTGTTACAAAGATTCAGGGCGGCTGGATGGATTTTGATGTAGCTATCGCAAGCCCTGATATGATGGGATTTGTTGGCCGTTTAGGTAAGGTTCTCGGTCCTCGCGGTCTTATGCCTTCTCCAAAGGCAGGCACAGTAACAATGGATGTTGCTAAGGCTGTAGCTGAAGCTAAGGCAGGTAAAATCGAATACCGTCTTGATAAGTCAAACATTATTCACTGCCCAATCGGTAAGGCTTCTTTCGGAACGGAAAAGCTTCTTGAAAACTTCAATGCGCTTCTTGATGCTGTTATCAAGGCTAAGCCTGCAGCAGCAAAGGGTCAGTACATTAAGTCCTGCGCAGTTGCTTCAACAATGGGCCCCGGCGTTAGAATCAACCCAAGCAAGGTTGGTACAGGCGTAGAAGCTGAATAATTTAATTTGGTATTGACAAGGCGTTCGCCTTGTGTTACAATACATTCGCTGTTCAACCAAAGACAGCAGGTACCGTTTTCGGTGTAAGTTTATCGCCTGCCGAGGAATGAGCATTTTATGATATATATTTTATGTATATATTTATTTGAAATGTTGTGCATTCCTCTTTAGGAATGCACTTTTTGTTTTTTGGAAACAGCCATAAAGTCCGTTTTGGCGTTTGCTTTAACGGCAAATAATTATGGAGGTATAATAATGCCAAGTACAGTAATTCTTGAAAAGAAACAGGCACAGGTTGCTGCTCTTGCTGAAAGAATTAAAGGCTCTATCGCAGGCGTTGTTGTTGACTACAAGGGTATCAATGTAGAAGATGATACAAAGCTTCGCAGAGAGCTTCGTGAAGCAGGTGTAGAGTATACAGTTGTTAAGAATACTCTTCTTAAAAGAGCTGCCGAAGATGCAGGTCTTGAAGGTCTTGATCCTATTCTTGAAGGCACAACAGCAATCGCAACAAGCGCTGATGATTATGTAGCATCAGCTCGCATTCTTCAGAAATATGCTGACGGTCATGATAACTTCAGCCTTAAGTCAGGTTATCTTGATGGCGAAGTAATTGATTTAGCTAAGCTTCAGGCTCTTGCTAAGCTTCCGTCAAGAGAAGTTCTTCTTGCAACTGTTTGCAGCGTATTTAATGCACCAATCGCAGCGTTCGCAAGAGGTGTTCAGGCTATCGTTGATAAGGGTGGCGTTGAAGCATGCGAAAAGGCAGAGGCTCCAGCAGAGGAAGCAGCTGCAGAATAAGCTGAAATAATCAGCAAAACAAAATTAAAAAATTCTTTATTTGGAGGAAATAAAAATGGCATCAGAGAATGTAACAAAAATTGTTGAAGAGCTTAAAACTCTTACAGTTCTTGAGCTTTCAGAGCTCGTATCAGCAGTAGAAGAAGAATTCGGCGTAAGCGCTGCAGCAGCAGTAGCAGTAGCAGCTCCGGCAGACGGCGGTGCAGCAGCTGCAGATGAGAAGACAGAGTTTGATGTTGTACTTACAGATGTAGGCGCAAACAAAATCGCTGTTATCAAGGCTGTTCGTGAAGCAACAGGTCTTGGTCTTAAGGAAGCTAAGGAAATCGTTGATGGCGCACCTTCTACAATCAAAGAAGCTATGCCAACAGCAGATGCAGAAGCTCTTAAAGAGAAGCTTGCTGAAGCTGGCGCAACTGTTGAACTTAAGTAATTCAGTTCTCAAAAAAGGTAAAAGCGATGTGATGATTCACATCGCATTTTTTTGTGCACTTTTAATTATAAAAAACAATAGGGGTTAGGGTAAGCAGTTACATTCTGATTAGGTGTAATAATCAATAATATCTTTAGCAAACATATTAATATGGTTTAATGCTTCCTGTGAAAAGCAAATGTAGTATTTATCATTAAG
>JAIDJS010000050.1 GCA_029052085.1 Eubacterium sp. | reverse complement strand
CTGTATAATATCATAGTAAAATTATAATTAATATTAAGGAGATACTTATTATGTTAGTTTCTGCAACCGAAATGCTTAAAAAAGCAAAAGCAGGTCATTATGCTGTTGGCCAGTTCAACATCAATAACCTTGAATGGACAAAATCTGTTCTTTTAACTGCACAGGAATTAAACAGCCCTGTTATTCTTGGTGTTTCAGAAGGCGCAGGTAAATATATGACAGGCTTTAAAACAGTTGCCGCTATGGTTAAAGCAATGGACGAGGAGCTTGGAATTACAGTTCCTGTTGCACTTCACCTTGACCACGGCTCATACGAAGGCTGCTACAAATGTATTAAAGCTGGATTTACTTCCATTATGTTTGATGGTTCACATTATCCTATTGAAGAAAATGTTGCTAAAACAACAGAGCTTGTAAATGTTGCTCACGCTCTTGGTCTTTCCATCGAGGCTGAGGTAGGATCTATCGGCGGTGAGGAAGACGGCGTTGTCGGCGCAGGCGAATGTGCAGACCCTGAGGAATGCAAAATGGTTGCTGACCTTGGCGTTGATATGCTTGCAGCCGGTATCGGCAATATTCACGGCAAATACCCGGAACATTGGGCAGGTCTTTCCTTTGACACACTTGACGCTATTCAGCAGAAAACAGGCATTATGCCTCTTGTTCTTCACGGCGGCACAGGTATTCCTGAGGATATGATAAAAAAAGCAATTGACCTTGGCGTTTCAAAAATCAATGTAAACACAGAATGTCAGCTTTCATTCCAGGAAGCAACACGCAAATATATTGAAGAAGGCAAGGATTTACAGGGCAAGGGATTTGACCCTCGTAAGCTTCTTGCACCGGGCGCTGAAGCAATCAGAGCAACAGTTAAGGAAAAAATGGAGCTCTTCGGTTCAATAGGCAAAGCAAACGACTGATAACAATTAATTTAAAAGCAATGCAGAAACAGAAATGTTTTCGCATTGCTTTTTTTATTTTTAATTAAACATAAATTTCCATTTTTATAATTGCAGCATACCTTCAAATATTATAAATATATCCTTTAAAAACTTTCTTTTTTACTAAAAATAGTATTGAATAGCATTTATTTTAACTTTTAAAATTTCATTCTTCGCAAACAATAGTATTGCACAAAAAAATGTGCAGAATTATGAATTGAGGAGAAAAAATTATGAAAAAAAAGACAGCGAATATCATTAAAGGCGTTGGCGTTGCAATGGCAGTAGGTTCAGCAGTTGCAGCAGCAACATCTTCAATGGGATCAAACAGCAAAAACACAAAGAAAACAATGCAGAAAGCCGTAAATAAAGTTTCAGATTTTGTAGATACTGTTTCTTCATTTATGTAACAAAAAAAGGGGCATAAAAATGCCCCTTTACATAATATTGTAATCAATTTTTTCTTCAATTTTTGTTACATCCTGACCATCAATTTTATCAAGAAAAGGTTTGATATCCTTTCCGAAAACGATTCCGTTTTCAAAAATATCAAGCAGCGGCTGCAGCACAAAACGCCTTTCCATCATTCTTGGATGAGGGCAGGTTAAATTTTTTGTATTTGCTTTATAATCCTCTGCCATCAATAAATCCAGATCCAGAATGCGCGGACCGTTTTTTATTGCCCTTATTCTTCCGAAGCCGCTTTCAATTCCAAGGCACATGCCAAGCATTTCATGCGGTTCAAGAGCACTTTCAACAAGCACATTGCAATTATAGAAGTTCTGCTGCCTTGCATAGCCGACAGGCTCTGTTTCATAAATTCCGGAACGTATCAATACATCCGTATAGGGTGTTAAATTGATAGCATCAATACATTTTTCTATATTTTCCTTTCGGTTTCCTATATTTGTACCGATTCCAAGTATATATCTCAACTTTCATTTTCTCCTCTGCTGCGTGAAATATGAACACCCATATATTCAAATTCTGCCGAAACAGGTGCTTCCGGCTTTTTTAATGTTAATTCAATAGCAAACACATCAGGATATTCTTCAAAAACTGCATCGCAAACCACCTGTGCACACTTTTCAAGCAAATCATATTTTTCTGCTGTAAATACACGGCGAACGGTTTTAACTACCTTTGCATAACTAACGGTATCTTCAACACAATCACTTTTGCAAGCCCTGGTCATATTAACAGACAATTCAATATCAAAAATAAAATTCTGACCGTTTTCCTTTTCTTCGGGATTGACTCCGTGATAAGCAAACAGCTTTAAGCCTTTAATTAAAATTTTATCCATAATAATCAATATACCTCTGTGCCTCCCTTGTTAAAGGGAGGTGGCTGCACTTTGTGCAGTCGGAGGGATTCCTTTCATATCAATATACCTCTGTGCCTCCCTTGTTAAAGGGAGGTGGCTGCACTTTGTGCAGTCGGAGGGATTCATCGGTACGGTAAACCGTCCCCTTCATAAATCTATATTCATTTTACGTTTTTCTTCAGTGCTTCCGCCATATAAATTCCCTGTTTTTCCTTTTCTACATCGTGAAGTCTGATAATATCAACGCCGCCGAAAATTGCCGCGGTATCTGCCGCTATATTCCCATAAATACGCATTTTCGGATTTTCCTGACCTGTTCCCTCTTTTATTACTCGCTTTCTGCTTGTTCCTAAAAGAAGAGGAAATTCCTTTAATTTGTATATTGTAATATTGGAAATAAGGCTCATATCCTGCTGCCTATTTTTACCGAATCCGATGCCCATATCCAAACAAATCTGATTTTTATGAATACCAAGTTCTTCTGCTTCTTTTACTGCTTTTTCAAAGAATTCTTTTACCTCAGCTATATCTCCATCTCCGTTGTGCATAATTATCCAGCCTGCATTGCTGTTTTTAACGACTTTTGCCATATCCTTACTGATAACACCCGAAACATCATTAATAATGGCTGCGCCTGCTTTTACAGCCTTTTCAGCTACATATGGATAATATGTATCAACAGAAACAGGAACAGAAATCTTACCCATTAATTTTTTTAAAACAGGCTCAAGACGACTCCATTCCTCTTTATCTGAAACAGGAATATGCCCGGGACGAGTAGACTGCCCTCCGATATCAATGATATCCGCACCCTCTTTTTCCATTTTCAAAGCCGTCTGCACAGCCTTTTCAGGAACAAAATTATCTCCGCCGTCTGAAAAAGAATCAGGGGTAACATTTACAATTCCCATTATTAATACTTTTTTTCCATATTCAATTTTATGTTTGCCGCAATTCCAAATCATTTTTTATACTCCTTTTTTATTTATCAAGAAGAGCAAGAACCTCTGATCTTGTTCTTGAGTCAGAACGCATAATTCCTCTTAACGCAGAGGTTTGTGTTTTGCTTCCAGGAGCTTTTGCTCCTCTTATTGTCATACACATATGCTCTGCTTCAATAATCACTGCAACACCCTTCGGATTCATCTTTTCTTCAAGAAAATCAGCAATATCATGCGTTAATCTTTCCTGAACCTGTGGCTTTTTTGCAAAATTATCAACAATTCTTGCAAGCTTTGATAAGCCGATTATCTTATTATCGCTTGGAATATAAGCAATATGTGCCTTTCCTACAAAAGGCAAAAGATGATGCTCACACATGGAAGCAAACGGAATATCTCTTACAATAACCATATCATCGTTAGATTTTTCATCAAAAAATTTCAGATGTTTTGCCGGATTTTCACTTAATCCGGCAAATATTTCCTCATACATATTTGCAACTCTTTTCGGCGTTTCAATAAGACCTGCTCTTTCGGGATTTTCCCCTACCGCCTCAAGAATTTCCTTAACGGCTTTTTCTATTTTTTTCTTATTTTCTTCTGTAATCATATTTTTTACTGCGCCTTTCATAGCAAAATTATTTTGAATACCTTGTGTGTCCTGCAAGGCATTATTTAAAATTTATACTATTTTTTATTTTTCAAAATATCCTTTTATTTCATCAATGGATGAGGAAACAATTTTATTACCATCATAAACAGGAGAAACGGAATAAATCGCTGCACCTGTTGTTTCATCACTTAAAACTCTTATTTCATCATCAGCCTCGTTATAATCCTTAATTGTAATATTCGTTACCGAGTTATCAATAAGTCTTGAAAAAATCCTCTCTCTTTTTTCATAATTTTCCGGATTAATCTGCTGTGACAACGCATTTAAAAACAAATCATTTACCAAATCATATCTTTTCTGTGTTAAATAATATCTCATTAATTTTGAAGACATATCGCCGTCTATATTTTGATTTCCGCTGCTCACTTTTATATTAAAGCCATAATAAGAATTATCTTTGTATCTTATATCCTCGGAAACCGTATAATTTATGCTTCCCATATAATCAAATATATCCCTGTATTCTTTTGTATTCTGGCTTATAAAATAATCTATTTCTATTCCAAAACAACTGCTGACGGCATTTAAAACATTTCCGGCATTGCCTTTTTTATAAATATCGGAAATTTTATTACCGTCAATTTCTGTTTCTGCATCAATCGTGCATACAGAATAGGACAAATCATCAAGATCAGCCTGAATTAAAGAACATACATAAACATCATCCGTATCCTTATTATTCATAATAAAAAGAAAGTTATGTTTTCCGCTTACATTAGGCAGATTTTTTGTATTATCCTCTTCCACAATTTCAATGTTATTCGGTTTAAAAAATTTTTTTGCCGAAAACTCATATTTAATTCCGAAAACAGCTAAAAAAACAATTGTAAACACAACAACAAAGGCAAGAGCAGCAAATAATATCTTCTGTTCTAAATCGGATTTCAATTTTGTTGACGGAATATATATATCACCGCGGTTTTTAAATAATCGCATTTTATCATCCTCTTAAATCAAAGCAATATATAAATTAAAAAAAGTTTATTTTCCATTTTTCTTGCTTATCATTATACATTAGTTATTTGATGAATACAATATGATTTTTATTAACAATATATGTATTTATATATATTTTATTATTATATATATTTATATAATATTTATAAATAAGTATTGAAT
>JAIDJS010000005.1 GCA_029052085.1 Eubacterium sp. | reverse complement strand
AAAATTAAGCCCTGCCTTTTTCCTTGTTTGCTTTCGATAAATTTTAGCGGCATTAAATGCAATTTCAATATCAGACGGCTTATGTATACTGAAATGAACATTGCCAAAAACCCTACAATTCTTCGCAAAGGCATCGGTCATAGTTAATCCATTTGTTGTCATATTCGGAAGAATATTTTTGCTTCTTGCATATTCAGCCAATTCGATAATATTGGGATATAATGTAGGCTCACCACCGCCAAACGATATTGATAAAACAGATAATTTCGAAAGATTATCAATAATACGCTTTGCCTTATCAAAATCAATATCCAAAACACCATCACTTTTTACAGTATTATAACATCCCTTGCAATACATATTACAGCGAGTTGTAACAGCAAAATGAGCATCTAAAGGTGAAACAAATATATCATCAACATAGTGTGCATCATTATTTTTCTTTATTCCGATTGAGTCAGCCATTGAATTGTTAACATAGCCGACAAATCCGGGCTTTTCAAAGAAAACTATACCACCGAATTTTTCCCGTCTTGTTTTAATAATCATTTTAACCTCAATTTAATAAGCTTGTAATTATCGGATCAACCATAAACATACATAAAACAAAAGTAACAGCTAAAACTGTAAAAATACTTATAAATGAAACCAAAATCATTTTAAACGTATTGCTGCCGCTAATAACCTTTTGATGACATTTTCTGATGATAAAAAATGCTGAAACAGTTGGAACGATAGCAATTAAAATAATCTCAAACCAGTATTCCGTAAAAGTACCATAATTTGACACGAAAGCAAAAACGGTTGCAATAATGATTAAAATAACAGAAACAGGAACTGATATATAATAAAAATGTTTGCCTGCCTTTGCTTGTTCAATTTCGCCTGTTTCATTTTTCGGAAGCTTTATCAGAGAAAAAAACCAAATTATTATCATTGCCGGAATAATTGCCATAGCCTGATATATTAAGGAAAACACCAAGTAACCTGAACCGCCCGAAAAATTAGCCATATTGAACGGCCGGATTTTTAATATTTTGCTTTTATCATCGCTATTTTTCATATAATCACCCCTTAAGGCAATTATATTTGATACTAAAAATCAAGTAAATACAAAAAGCATATAATTTATACAATATTAATATATTGTAACAACAACAATACTGTAAATGTAAAAAACATATAAATAATAGCGGGTTAACTCTCCTCTTGCTATTAAAACCTCCGCTGGAGGTTTTTCCTGAAAATTTGCGCCCTCAGTGGCTTAATTTTCAGAGCCACGTATTCGAGCCTCTCAATTATAAAAAACAAAAACGGATAAGCCAAAGCTTATCCGTTTTTGTTTGGCGCAGAAGGAGAGACTCGAACTCTCGCGGCGGTTACCCACCCTACGCCCTTAGCAGGGGCGCCTCGTCACCAGCTTGAGTACTTCTGCAAAACTGTAACTTAAACACACACTGTCAAGTTGTTGCACCAACAAGGTGCTTTAATAATATAACAAAATAACAAAAAAATGTCAATATAAAAATTTAAATTATATAAATTTATATTTTCTACATAAAATAATATCGGTGATTAGGATGAGCAAAAAGCTTTTCAGATATGAAATTTCAGGATTTATTTTTGTTTCCGTTATCGGAACGCTTTGTCATTTTCTTTATGAATGGCTTCATTACAGCAAAATCATTGCACTATTCTGCCCTGTAAACGAAAGTGTATGGGAGCATTTAAAGCTTTTATTCTTTCCGTATTTTATATGGACAATTATTGAATACTTTTTACTTAATAAAAAGGAAAATTATTTTTCATCGAAAATAAAAGGCGTATTATGCGGAAATCTGTTTATTGTTACTTTCTTTTATACCTACAGCGGAGTAACAGGAAAAACCAGTACCTTTATTGATATTCTTTCATTCTTTATAGGAACCGCTATAGCATTTATCATAAGCTATGAGATTATGCGAAACAGCAAACGAAGCTCTCGTATAGGAGAAATTCTATCTGTTTTGTTGTTTATACTAATTGCAGGTATTTTCTTTTTATTCACTTTCATTCCGCCGCTTATTCCGCTTTTTGAAGATCCGCAGAAATTCACATATGGAATCTAAGCAACAAAAACAGCCGTGCATAAGCACGGCTGAATGATTTTGAATTTATTTATTATGACCTCTTTTAAATCTCTTGGCACCTGCTTCACGGAACGCATCAATGCCTCCCTTTTCATCATAAAGCTTTGCAGCCTCAAGACAGATATCAAGAGAAAGATTTATACATTCCTCACTCATATTATCGGGTGTATCAAGACGGGTATGATAATATGTTTTCGGATCATGGTTTACACCGCAGAAGCCGGAAGCCATAAGACCATAGCGGCTGAAGCCTTCTGCATCAATAGCACCTGGATAAAGCTCTGTTTCAGCCATTTCAATACCGCAGTTGACACCTGCTTCATAAATAACCTCTGCAACAGCGTTAGAGTTTTTCTGCGTTCCTGTACAGCCGTTTGTATAAATCTGAAGCTGTTCGATTTCGCGCATTGTATCCATGGCAATAAAGATTGTTTCTACATCTGAAAGATCCTCTTTATGCTTTTTAGCATATGCAACAGAACCGCGAAGACCTGCTTCCTCAGAGCCGGCAAGAAGAGCGCAAACCTCTGTGTTTTCAAATCTGAAATTATTTTCTGCCATCTCCTTCAAAACGCCCATAGCGATAAAGTCAGCAGTCAGATTATCATTTGCACCGTCAACAATAACCTTCCAGTTGATAAAGAAGCATATAGCAACAAAGAAAGGGACAAGAATAAGCTGAATAA
>JAIDJS010000049.1 GCA_029052085.1 Eubacterium sp. | reverse complement strand
AAATGTCTTCAGTTGATCAAAGATTTAAGCTGTGATGCCTTACTTTTATTAAATGAAAGCAATATGCATTACCTTTGCGGATTTTCACCGAGCGAGGGTGTGGTACTGTTATTAAAAAACGGAAACAGCTATCACATAGTTGATTCAAGATATACGGAAGCGGCAGAGAATTATGCAAAAGAAACAGGACTTTCCGTTATTGAAGCTGCAAGTAAATTTTCAGATACGGTTACCGAGCTTTGTAAAAAAAATTCCGTAAAAGCAATTGCCTATGAAAACGAAACCATAACGCTGAAATCATTCAATATTTTTAAAGAAGCAACACAATGTGCTTTTATCGGTATAGATGACAGACTGATGAAAATCAGGAATGTTAAATCAGAAGAAGAAATTGATTTGATGATTCAGGCAAATGATATTGCTGAAAAAAGCTTTATTGAGCTTCTTAATTTCGTTAAAGCAGGAAAAAGCGAAAAGGAGCTTCAGGCTCATTTTGATTATTTAATGGCAAAAAACGGTTCGGACGGATTGTCTTTTTCAACAATTCTGTTGTCGGGAGCGCACACCTCCCTGCCCCACGGCGTTCCGAGTGATAAAAGCATAGAACGCGGAGATTTTGTTTTGTTTGATTTTGGTGCAACCTACAAGGGGTATCATTCGGATATGACGCGAACAATAGCTGTTGAAAGTGCAACGGATGAAATGAAAGAAATGTACAGTCTTGTCTTAAAAGCCCAGCTTGCAGGAATCAGTGCATTAAAAAGCGGTATTAGGTGTGCTGATGTTTATCAAGCGGCTTATAATGTGCTTGAAGAACAGAAAATGGGAAAATATTTCAGGCACTCGCTTGGGCATGGAGTAGGACTCGATATACACGAGGGTTATTCTTCTTCACCAAAGAGCAAAGATGTATTTGAAACCGGAAATGTTACTTCGGTTGAACCCGGCATTTATATACCGGATAAATTCGGAATCAGAATCGAAGATGTTTGCATTGTTACGGAAAATGGATGCAGAAATATTTCCACTGTGGACAAGAATTTATTAATCATTTAGAATAATAACAGAACATAATGATTATTATTTATCATATGATGAATTTATGAGGAGTATAATTATGAAAAGGAAAATCTCAATTGTTTTAGCATTATTTATTATAGCGGTCTGTACTGCTTTTGCATTCAATGCTTATGCAGAAGATGCGACGGACATCACGGAGGATACGGCAATCGCTGTAACAAGTGAAAATACAGTTATAAAGCTAAAAGCATCCTCTTTTACCTATAATGCCGGTGATATAAAACCAACACCTACTGTTATTTTTACAGATACTGAAGGTAAAAAAGTTACACTTACTAAAGGTAAAGATTATGATGTCAGTTATTCTAACAACAGAAACGCAGGAAAAGCTTCAGTTAAAATTGTGTTTAAAAATAAATATAGCGGCAGCCTGAGCAAATCATTTACTATAAAGCCGTTAAATATTTCAGATAAAGCATTTTCAGCCTCTCTGAATTACACAAGTGCTGTATATACAGGAAAAAACATCTATCCTACTATTTCTGTATATTGGAATAAGAATGGCAAAAAGATTAAGCTTGTTCATAAAACCGAATTTGAGGTTAAATATTCTGCCAACAAGAATGTAGGAAAAGCTACCGTTACAGCTGTAGGTACAAAGAATTTTACCGGATCAATAAAAAAGACCTTTAAGATTCTGCCCAAGAAAGTAACAGGATTTAAAGCAAAAAGCAAAACAACGAACAGCATTACTTTAAGCTGGTCTAAGCTAACGAATATTACAGGATATCAGATTGTAAGATATGATGGGGTTAACAAAAAATATGTTCAGGTAAAAAAAGTATCTGCCGACAAAACAAGCTATAAAGTAACCGGACTGGATTCATCAACTGCTTACAATTTCAAAATGCGGGCATATAAACAATTAAGCGATGGTAAAACCATTTATTACGGAGAATACAGCTCAGTTGTAATTGAAGCAACAAATCCGGCAAAGGTAACCCTGACATCCGTTACGAAAAGCGGAACAACAATCAAAGTAAACTGGAAAAAAACAAGATCCTCGGGCTACAGAATTGCATACAGTACAGATAAAAATTTTAAAAATGCAAAAACTGTTAATGTTCCGGGATCTTCCAAAACAGCATTCAGCATTAAAAATGTTAAAAAGAATTCAACCTACTATGTAAAAATAAGAGCATACTATACATACAAAAATAAAACATACTATGGTGCATACTGCTCTCCGATAAGCACAAGCTATTCCAATCTTTATAAATCATACTCATCTTATTATGACGAAAAGAATGTAAACAGAACAACAAATCTGAAAATAGCTTCAAAGGCAATATCAGGTACAATTATTCAGCCGGGACAGACATTTTCATTCAATAAGGTTGTAGGTCCGAGAACCAAAGCCAAAGGATATAAGCCTGCAGCAGTTTTTAATGAATCGGGAACCGGCATCGGCGGAGGAATCTGTCAGGTTGCTTCAACAATGTTTAACTGTGCACTGAATGCCAATGTCGGAATTGTTGAAAGGCATCAGCATAATAAGCGAGTATCCTATGTTCCGCTTGGAAGAGATGCTGCAATTTATGAAACCGTTCAGGATTTCAAATGGAAAAACACCACCAAATATCCGATTAAAGTTGTAATGACCGTTAAAAATGGTAAAATTACCTGCAGCTTTTACACAAATGTTAAAGCTGCTCCGCCTGCAGTTTCATTGAAAGTAACACAAAACGGCAAAAACTTTACGTTAAAGAGAACTGTAAATAAAAAGGTAAACTATACTGCTTACTCAAAATACTAATCATAAACCTAAAAAAATAACCCCTACCATTTAAATTTAATCACTATAACGAAGCAAACCACGAACATTCATTGTTCGTGGTTTTTCATTTGGCTATCTGTCAAGGCTCATTGCAATAAATAAACAGATTTTTTATACTTTTATCCTCTATGTATATACATTCTGAACATATCAGATTCGCCGTCGCCCTGCACCATACAAAGAAATTCCCAACCATAGCGCTCATAAAAAGATGTGTGGTCTGTTATAAGGTACAAAGTATCAATCCCCTTACTCTTCATATCAGTACAGACAAAATTTAGCAGAGTGCCGGCTACGCCGTTGCTGCGTCTGTCTGTTTCTGTATAAACAGCGCAAACATTTGGAGTAAGGTCTTTTCTGTCATGAAAATCATTTTCAATAACGCCCAGACCGCCAATAATTCTGTTGTTCTCTATTGCCATATACCATTGCGGAATATCACTCTTTAATGTAAGGCAATCGTCCATACTGTCTGTATATGCCTTTAATGGAATATTCCATTTTTTATGAAACCATTGCGCAGCTTGTTCTTTCATTTTAGGTTTGTCTGTAAGCCGTACTATTTGATAATCCATTTCGCATATTTCACCTCACACAATTCAGATTTATATGTTAATAGAATCATAGCATAAAATAAACCAAGGAACAATATTATTCCTTGGTTTAAAACTTCATTATGCACCTAAGCATTGTAGGGGTTATTTTTTAATTCTTAATTTCTATGAATTTGTAGCCTGCATCTGTAACAGCCTGCTTTATGGCAGCTTCATCAATTTCGCCGCTGTTTATAACAGCTCTGTTTTTTGAATGATCTGCCGTTACGTCAACACCGATTTTCTTTAATGCTTCTGTAACGTGAGCCTCACAGTGAGCGCACATCATTCCTTCAATAACAACATACGGCTTGTTTGCCTTTTTGAAAATGCTCATATCTATTTCCTTTCTGTTAGATTTTTTATGTGTAATTTTATTTATATTAACAATATTCAGCCTTAAAGCGTTCATAACAACACAAAAGCTTGAAAGGCTCATTGCTGCTGCACCAATCATCGGATTCAGTGTAATACCGAATGCCGGATAAAGAATACCTGCAGCAACAGGAATACCGATAATATTATAAATAAAAGCCCAGAAAAGGTTTTCTTTAATATTCTGAAGAACCTTTCGTGAAAGCGTTATGGCAGACGAAATATCAACAGGATCGCTTTTCATTAAAACAACATCAGCAGCATCAATTGCAACATCTGTTCCTGCACCGATTGCAATTCCTGTGCATGCCCTCGTTAATGCCGGAGCATCGTTGATGCCGTCGCCTACCATTGCAACATTTCCATATTCCGATAATTGCCTTACTTTTTCCTCTTTTCCGTTTGGCAACACCTTTGAAATAACATTTTCAATTCCAACCTGCTTTGCAATTGCATTGGCAGTTTCATCATTATCCCCTGTTATCATAACAACAGATACGCCCATATTATTCAGCTTTTCCACTGCTTTTTTGCTTGTTTCCTTAACCGTATCAGCAACGGCAATAACTCCTAAGAATTCATTTTCAGCAGAAAAGAAAAGAGGCGTTCTTCCGTTTGCTGATAAAGAATCAGCATAAGAAATATATTCTTCAGGAATTGTTGTTTGCTTACTTATATATTCAGCATTTCCTCCGTAGACTGTAACAGAATTTACTTCGCCCAGAAGTCCGTTTCCAGCAACAGCTTTTAAATTCTCAGCATATAACAGCTTAATTTTTTTATCTTCACAGTATTTAATAATAGCTTTTGATAAAGGATGCTCACTTTTGCTTTCAATTGCATAAGCGAGCGACAAAAGCTTTTCTTTGTCATCTGATTTAATATCAGTAACAGACGGATTACCTTCTGTTACCGTTCCTGTTTTATCAAGGCAAACAATATCTGTTTTCCCGGCTACTTCGAGGCTTTCGGCTGTTTTAAAAAGTATTCCGTTTTTAGCGCCCTTACCACTGCCTACCACAATTGCAACAGGCGTTGCAAGACCGAGAGCGCAGGGACAACTGATAACCAAAACAGATATTCCTCTTGCAAGGGAGAAACCGATACTCTGACCGGATACAAGCCAAATAATCATAGTAACCAATGCAATACACATTACAACGGGAACAAATATGCCGGAAACCTTATCAGCAATTTTTGCTATAGGCGCTTTTGTTGCCGAAGCATCCGAAACCATCTTAATTATTTTTGAAATAGCTGTATCCTGACCGACTGATGTTGCCCTGCACTCAATAAATCCACTCTGGTTTATTGTTGCAGCAGAAACCTTATCGCCTGCCTTTTTATCAACAGGAATGCTTTCCCCGGTTAAAGCTGATTCATCAACGGCACTTTCGCCTTTAAGAATAACTGCATCAACCGGAATGCTTTCCCCTGCTCTTACAACAAAGATATCTCCAACCACAACCGATTCAGCAGAAACAACCTGTTCCTTTCCATCTCTGACAACCGTTGCCGTATCAGGAGCAAGTCTCATCAAGCTTTTAAGTGCATTCGTTGTTTTCCCTTTTGAATATGCTTCAAGCGTTTTTCCGACTGTTATAAGCGTTAAAATCATTGCTGCAGATTCAAAGTATAAATCGTGCATATATGCGTGAGCAGAAGCCGTATCACCGACCGATATTGCACAGGACATTAAAAACATAATTACTAGGCTGTAGCCGAAAGCAGCTCCCGATCCAAGTGCAACAAGCGTATCCATATTCGGTGCTTTATGAAGCAGGCCCTTGAAACCGCTGATAAAAAACTTCTGATTGATTACCATAATTGCAACCGCAAAAATAAGCTGAAACAGAGCGATTGAGATATGATTATTAAGAAAATCAGGAACCCACCAGCCCCACATCATATGTCCCATAGAAACATACATAAGCGGAATTAAAAGCACAACGGATGAAATCAGCCTTTTAATCAAAAGAGGGGTCTGCTCATCTTTTAAAGCATCTTTATCCGCCTTTTTGGCTTCAGCTGCCGATTTTTCTTTTGCACCGTAGCCTGCGTTTACAACTGCATTGATTATATCATGATTATCTGCGCTTCCGTTCACAGCCATTGAATTCGTTAAGAGATTAACAGAAACCATATCAACTCCGTCAATATTGCCTACAGCCTTTTCAATTCGGGCACTGCAGGCAGCACAGGACATACCTGTTATATCAAATTCTTTCATATATACCTCGTTTATTTCATTAATTTTTGAAGCGTAATCAGAAGATCGTCAACCGTATCCATTTTTCCGGCTTTAATATCATCTGCTACACAGGTTTTAATATGCGTGGATAATAACTCTTTATTAAAAGAATTAAGAGCAGCAGTTGCAGCTGCAACCTGCGTAATAATATCTGTGCAGTAGGCATCCTTTTCCACCATACCTTTAATTCCTCTGATTTGCCCTTCAATTCTATTTAAACGATTAATTAGAGATTTATACTCCGCATCATCACGTTTTTTGGTTTTTAAACCACAATTACAGTTGTCCATATAAACACTCCTCTATACCCTTGTAGGGTATCTTTCAACTGTATTATATACCCCTGTAAGGTATTTGTCAACATAAAAAATCAGTGGTGTAATTAAACACCACTGAAAGAATTAATCTATTGACTTTACAATTCTGTAAGCGCTTTCGGTTGCATTATATATTCTTCCTACCTTTGAGGAATCACCGATGTTATAAACCTTATCAAATGAGCCTTTTATTTCTTCATACAAAGAATTGTCTGACTTAACACCAAGAGATAAAACAACTAAATCACATGCAATTTCTTTTTGTTTCTTTGTTTTCGTGTTTTCAACAACAATACTGTTTTTTTCAATTTTAGTCAGCTTTGCAGATGTAAAGAATTCCGTATTATGCTTTTTAAGCTTTGGTAATACATCATCAAGCTGCTGAAACCATGCCCCAGGGGCTATTCTGTCTGCCATTTCTACAACGGAAACCTTATTTCCCGTTTCGCAAAGCATTTCAGAAGCTTCAAGACCTGTCATACCCGATCCGATAACACAGATTTTCTGATTTTCCGGTTTAACATTTCCATTCAGAATTTGTGTAACAGTAACAACATTTTCCCCTTTAAACGCATTAGGATAAACGGCACTGCCGCCCGTAGCATTAATAACAATTTCGGGATTGTAAGAAGAAATAATATCCTTATTGGCTGTTACGCCGAAAATCAATTTAACGCCTGCTTTTTTTACGTTTGCATATAAATCATCCGCACACCAATGGATTTTTTCTTTATGAGGCGGTTTATCCGCAAGATTTAGCTGACCGCCATAAGATTTTTCTTTTTCTATAACTGTTACGTCAAATTTTCTTTTTGCTAGCAGCTCAGCCGCCGTTAAACCGGCAGCACCGGCACCGATAATGACTACTTTTCTGCCGTTTCCGTTTTCCTTAAGCTTCTCACTTTCTCTTCCTACAAACGGATTAACCGAGCAGTGTCCGTGATCACCGACATACGCACCCTCCATCATACTTTCAAAGCAATAAAGACAGCAGATACAACGCTTAATTTCATCTTCCCTGTTTTCAAAAACCTTATTGCACCAATGCGGATCAGCAATGTGCGGTCTGCCGAGAGAAATAAAATCCTGAATGCCATCTTCAAGCTGCTGCTCAGCCTGTTCGGGAGAACGGATAAGATTTGCAGCAATTACAGGAATATGAACCGCTTTCTTAACTTCCTCAGCAAGATGTTTACGCCAGCCGCATTCAAAGGTTGTAGGCTCAAGCCAATAATTAAAGGTATCGTATCCGGCAGAAGAAACATCAATCGCATCAATTCCTTTTTTGTCAAGAATTTTTGCCATTTCTATTCCTTCGGAAAGATTATAGCCTTTGCCCTTCTGGCCCACTTTTTCATACATTTCATCAACAGTTAAGCGAACGATAATCGGAAAATCTTTTCCGCATTTTTTGCGTACATTATCTATTATTTCAAGCAGAAATCTCATTCTGTTTTCAAGGCTTCCGCCGTATTCATCCGTTCGTTTATTCGTTGCAGGAGATAAAAACTGCTGAACAAGGTATCCGTGGCTTGCGTGAATTTCAACACCGTCACAGCCTGCTTTTTTAACTCTTAATGCAGCATCGCCAAACTGATCAATAATTTTCTTAATCTGTGAAACGGAAAGACCTTTATTTGCGCTTTCTGAAAATTTGCTTTTATCACATTTGCTTGGACCGGATGTTCTGAAAAACAAATCCTTTTCCACAAGCTTTTTGCCGATAGGAACAATACAGCCGTAAAGAAGCTTACTGTAGCTGTTTTTCGGCATAATATTATCACAGATAACTGAAATGGGAACCGTATTAATCATTAAATTAACATTTTGTCTGCCGGGATGATGAAGCTCAACGAAGATTTTTGCACCGTGCTTATGTATTCTGTCAGCAAGTTTGGACATTGATGCGATATTTCTGTCCTTAGAAGCAGCAAGCTGACCGAAAGAAGAAGCACCTGTTAAATCATTTACACGGGTTATTTCCGTAATAATAAGACCGGTTCCGCCCTTAGCTCGTTCCTCATAATAATCAATCATTTTATCGGTTGCATTTCCGTTAAACTGACCGAAGCCCATCAGCATCGGGGCCATAACAACTCTGTTTTTAATTTCAACATTTCCTATTTTCATAGGACTGAAAAGCATATTGTACTTCATAAAAATCCCCTTTGAATTGAAAGCAGCTTTATTTTAAAGCTTTAGATTTTTTATAATAATCTTTTGTGTCCCTGGCAATAACACCGGATAATACCAGAAGTGAAATCAAATTCGGAAGTGCCATAAGTCCGTTTGCAATATCACTGAAAGACCATGCAATATCAAGTGCAACTGTTGCCCCAACAAAAACAACTACGGCAAAAACAACTCTGTAAATATAGCATACTACTGGCTTTTTAAATAAATATTCAAGTGCTTTTTCGCCCTGATATTCCCAGCCAAGAATAGTTGAAAAGGCAAACATAAGAATTCCAACCGTTATAATTACTGCACCTGCTTTTCCGAGAACGGAGGAAAAAGCGGAAATAGTTAAATTTGCACCCTGAATATATTTACCGCTTTCGTCAACAGAACCGAGAACTCCCGAGGAAGCAATTGCAAGCCCTGTAATAGTACAAACAACGATTGTATCAATAAAGGTGCCGCACATATTGATAAAGCCCTGAGAAACATGATCATCCGATGAAGCTGACGAAGCCGATATTGCTGCAGAACCAAGACCTGCTTCATTTGAGAATACACCTCTGGAAACACCGAATCTGATACTGTTCATAACAGAAGCTGTAATTGCTCCGGCAATGCCGCCTCCAATGGCTTTTCCGCCGAATGCCATTGAAAATATGGTTGCAACTCCTGACGGAATATTTTTATAATTTACTGCGATAACGATAATTCCGGATATTATGTAGAATATAGCCATAACCGGAACAAGTACAGATGAAACTTTTGCTATAGATTTAATTCCGCCGAATACAACAAGTCCCGTTAAAACAGCAAGCAAAACGCCTGTAATCCATGTAGGAACAGAGAAGGTATTATGTATTGCCTCAGAAATGGAATTAGCCTGAGAAAGATTGCCTATACCAAAAGAAGCAATAACGGTAAATACTGCAAAAGCGCCGGCAAGAAACACGGCAAAGCCTTTATTTTTAAACGCATTTCTGATGGTATACATCGGTCCGCCGACAAATTCTCCCTTTTCATTAACAGAACGATATTTTACCGCTAAAGCACATTCCGCATATTTGGTGGAAATACCAAAAGCAGCGGCAATCCACATCCAGACAAGAGCACCCGGTCCGCCTGTTACCATTGCAGTTGCAACACCAACAATATTTCCTGTACCTATT
>JAIDJS010000048.1 GCA_029052085.1 Eubacterium sp. | reverse complement strand
TGGTTTCATTTTTTACCATTCGGATTTTGTATAGGAACGAATAATATTTGTTACAATGTTATCTCGCTTAAAGCCTTTGCCTTTTCCGCCTTTTATCTGATCCTGGATTTTTCCTGCTCTGATTGTAACGAAATCTGCCTTGTCAATAATCTTATCAATAGGCGGTATCTCATCAAAGCTGTAATTTGGATTGGGCGTTGTATCAATAAGCTTTGTTGCAAGCGTGGTGTTGGAAAATTTTCTTACAGCAGTCATTGCCAGAATAATAATCCTGTTATCCTCAGGCAGTGTTAACGCTTTGCCGTTTCTTACATCCAATTCATAGACATAGAAATATGCTTTTCCGTTTGCAATATTGCCCTCGGGATGATGTGTGTGTGTAAATTCCAGACCGAGGCTGGCATCTTTAATTTCAGCTTTCTGATTCTGTGCTGCCATATCCCATTTTCCGATTGGCTCTTTGAATGATAGGATGTTTAGCTTCTTTTCTCTTTCATCAACAAAGAAGCTTACTTCTCTGTCACCGAGTGTTGAAGCTGCAAGAATATACATCCTTGATGTCCCCTTTGGAATTTCAATAATCTGGTTTCTTGCAACCATAACATCATTTCCATTCGCTGAATCAGGCATTCTGAATGTTATTCCGCCAACTGTTAATGAGTCCGGGCATAATTCAGCAGGAAGGGAACAACCGCCGCCCTGAAGAATAACATGGCGCATATTGCTGTCCGGGGTAAAGCCCTTTGAATTGTATTCAAGCTGAAGCTTTTTGAAGCTTTCCCTGCCTTTCTTTTCGGGCTTTTTAAGTTGAATTATAAAGGTTTTTACCTGATATGGCTCAATGTCAAAGGTCAACTCGTTGTTTTTGAAATCAGCTTTCCCTACAATGCTTTCATCAGCTAAGGCTTCTGCTGCCGATAAAATCTCTTCAAATAATGAAAGCTTAACCCCTTTGTGTGCGGCTCCGATTGCTTCGTTTACACGAACAACAATTCCTGTTTCGTCCTCATTGTTTTTGATGGCTCTTATTAATACGCTGTCTGTATTTATTTCAGCAAAGGAAACATCATCGGAAAGACAGCCTGCTCTTCTTGCACTGGTTTGAAAAGCAATCAGTGGCTTCTGAAAACACTCGTTCTGCGTCTGTGTTCCGTTTTCAAAACTGCCGCTATGGCAGTAGATTCCGAAAGAAAAGATATTTCTTCCAAGGTCCTGCATATCCTGCCTTGTTTCCTTTGTAAATGCACCGGCAGGCGTGTGCAGACAGGTTAAGCGGAGTGTATTGTCGTTCGGCTTATCCCATCCATATTTGCAGTCAGAGAAAACGGAAACACCGAAACGATTGCTTTTATCTGTTATATCAGCCCATTTCTGAGCGGGTACTTCATAAAGGTTCTCTGTATTGTTTCCTCTTTTGATAACGCCAAGTCCAAGATCGTAGGAAGCCATTTTGTTTCTGCAGGAGAATGGGAAAACAGCCTTCAGCATGGTTCTTCTTGTTCTCCAGTCAATAAAGTTATCAATCTTAATAAATTCACTTTCACTGGTTAAAGA
>JAIDJS010000047.1 GCA_029052085.1 Eubacterium sp. | reverse complement strand
GTTCTTAAGACCGGCAAGGGCAAGAAAATCCCTGTATTTACTTACAAGCCAAAGAAGAATGAAAAACGCAAGATGGGTCATCGTCAGCCTTACACAAAGGTTGAAATTACAGCTATCAACGCTTAATTACCTATGATTAAAGTTAACTTTTACAAAGCGGATGAAAATTTAATCGGTTTTGAAGCCAAGGGCCATTCAATGAGCGCTCCGCACGGAGAAGATTTGATTTGTGCTTTTGTTTCAAGTGCATGCCTTATGGCGGCAAATACAATCACTGAGGTTGTTAAGCTTGAAGCTGTGGCAAATGCGGATGACGGCTATTTAAAACTGATGATTAAACATTCCGCAAATTCGGCTCAGGATATCCTGAATGGATTAAAGCTTCATTTATCAGAGCTTCAGAAGGATTATCCCGAGAATATTAATGTGATTATTTCGGAGGTGTAATAATGCTTAAATTAGATTTACAGCTTTTTGCTCATAAAAAAGGTATGGGTTCTACAAAGAACGGCCGTGATTCTGAATCAAAAAGACTTGGCGCTAAAAGAGCAGACGGTCAGTTTGTTCTTGCAGGCAACATTCTTTACCGCCAGAGAGGAACGCATATTCATCCGGGCAACAATGTAGGCATCGGTTCTGATGATACACTTTTTGCTCTTGTTGATGGCACTGTAAGATTTGAGAAAATGGGAAAAGACAGAAAGAAAGTTTCTGTTTACCCTGTTGAGCAGTAATGAACAAAAAGATTGCACGAACCATTTGGTTCGTGCTTTTTTGTGTATAAAAAAAGACCGGTCTTAGTTCTTGTATCTTAACAAGGCTTCTAAACCAAAGGATAATATTGTCCTTTGGTTTATTTTATGATATAATTTATTGGCAGATGGGCCGGGCTTCGTTTTAGTTCAGAACTGTTTTGTAAAGGAGAATGAGCAAATGATTATTATTCATAGTGTTAACAAGGATGAATTTGAAACTGAAATCCAATCAGGCAGTTATGGAATAAAATGTATGGAAAGATGTGGTTTTATTCATTGCTCTGATTTAGATACATATTATTTGGTTGCACCAAATTTTAAGGATGATTACGCTGAAAAAGTGATTCTGTTAATTGAAACTGAAAGATTAAATTGTGAAGTAAAGTGGGAAGATGGTGGAGGACTCGATTTTCCACATATATATGGCTTATTGAATCAAGATGCAATTATAGGCGTTGTTAAACACTTGTGGAGTGATGAAAGAGAATGGATTCCCAATGACGAACTGAAAGAATATGCAGTTAACGGATTCAGAAGAAAATTGGGAAAATAGTAATCTTTGCATAAGGCATCAGTAATTTATAAGTGAATAAATAATGCAAACTCCAATATAGTGAACATCAAATTTTAATATACAAAGATTGTACAAAAAACCGCGAACAAAACGTTCGCGGTTTACTTTATTAATGCACCTAAGTCTTATATCTTGTCGGTTTCCTGTTTACTTAGAAAATTCAAATTCAAATGTAAATTCAAGCGGTTTGCCGTATCCAAAGGAGATGGAATGCTCCTTTGTTGTTGCAGGACCGCAGCTGCCGGAGCCTGTACCTCTTACAAAACCATCTATTGAGGCAAAGGTTGTGTCCATATCAGGTATATCCTCAATATGCTCTGCCTTAATCAGCTGTCCGAGTGTAAAGTGATTTGCGTTGAAATTGAATGTTTTGTCAACTGCATTAAATCGGATTTCCTCGCCCTTGTCTGCTGTTATAGCGGCATAGCGGGTTTCTCCTCTGTTGCCGGAATCCTGTGGCTTGATATACTTATGTGCCATATCGGAAACAGCAGTTTCATAAACTCCGATGATGGAATGCTCCTTGAAGTCGGAATAGTTTTCATCAGGACCGAGTCCATAATACTGAACGGCTTCAAACTCGCTTGGAAGCTCGCAGTGTACACCGAAGCGCGGAAGCGTTGAAGTCAAAATACAGGACTTTTTAAGGGTAACTGTAACGTAAACCTTACCGTTATCGCCGAATGTATAATCAACATATGCCTTTGCAAGCTTGAAAATTCCTCTTGTAATAAAGCTATAGGAGGTTCGGATTTTATTATCAATAACCTTAATACCTTTAAGCTTTGCGTTAACAGTATTTAGCCCGATAAATTTCCAGAACATGAAAAGGTTTCTGTCGTTATCAATTGTTCCTCTGAAAATATGGGGAACAAAACCGAATTTTCTGTCAACAGGGTTTTGATTTATATATTCTTTGCCGTTTGCAATAAGGCTTATCAATCCCTTTTTCTTTTCAAAAACAGCATTTCCTGTTTTGAATTCAACAACGATTCTGCCCTTTTCTTCCTTGATTTCAGCCGGATTGTATTCTATCTGACCGCTTAAATTTGCTGATGCAAGAATAAGCTGCTCTTTTGCAATTTCAAAGCCGGTTTTTCTGTTTTTATATGTAAAATTAACAAAGATATCTGCATCTGTTTTATCAAGTGCTTCGCATTCAATGCTTAAAACATGCTTATCTTCAGCAGGAATATCAACATTAAAACTGCCGCTTTGAATCGGAATGGTATTTTCAAGAATTTCATAGTCAATTGTTATATCGTCGGTTGATTTAAAGCTTCTTGTATTCCAGAATTCAAAGTTCCCTCCGCCTATGTTTGTTGCACGTATCGGACGATAGCAGGCTTTCATTTCAAGCGCACCGCTTGAAGGCTCTCGGTTTGGGAAAAATAATCCGTCAACACAGAAATTACCGTCATGTATCGGCTCATTATGGTCGCCGCCATATGTCCATTTATATTCTGCATTTTCATCATAAACGCTGTGATCGGCAAATTCCCAGATACAGCCGCCCATAAACCGGTCTGAAGAATAGAAAAGCTTCATATAATCTTCAAGTCTGCCGGGTCCGTTGCCCATTGCGTGGGCATATTCGCATTGGAAAAATGGCTTACCCTTGTACTTATTGCCTGCTTTTCCCTCTAAAACGCTTTTCATCAGCTCGGGAGAGGCATACATATGAGAAACAACATCATAAGCCCAACGCTTGCTTCTGTTAACCCCTTCATAATGAACGGGGATTTCAGGGTTGATTTTTTTAAGATAATCGTAGCATACATCCTGACATTTGTATCCGCCTGATTCATTGCCAAGGCTCCACATGGTAATGCTTGGATGGTTTTTATCCCTGCCGTACATTCTTTTAACTCTGTCCAAGTAATGGTTTGCCCAGGTTATATCGTTGCTGAGTCTGTTCGGTCTGTATGTGCTATGCGGGATTGCGTAAAAGCCGTGGGTTTCAATATCTGCTTCGTCAACAACATATAAGCCGTACATGTCACACATTGTTAAAAAGGCCGGATCGGGAGGATAATGAGAGGTTCTTACTGCATTGCAGTTGTACTCCTTCATGATTTTGATATCAAGCTCCAAATCATCAAGGCTGACAGCATATCCCTTAGTCATATGCGTATCGTGGTGGTTAACGCCCTTAAATTTAATTGCTTTGTCATTAAAAAGAAAGACCTCGTCTTTGATTTCAATATGCTTAAAGCCAAGATATGTACGTATTGCTTCAATTTCTTCCGTGCCGTTATAAAGAGAGATGGTTACCTCATAAAGCTTTGGTATTTCAGCACTCCATTCCTCCGTATAAAGCGAAGGAACGGTTTGATTTCTGTTCGGAAGAAGCTCTGCCTCAAAAAGCGGTTTGTCATCACTTGCCGTGATTTTTATCCTTGAATCATCGTCAAAGCTTCCGTCAACTGAAATATTTACATTGTAGGTGCCGTCAATGTTTTTTTCAGGTCTTATGCAGAAATCATTTATATAGTTTTTCTTTGTTTCAATAATATAAACATCTCGGAAAATGCCGTTTTCTCTGAACATATCCTGGCATTCAAGATATGTTCCGTTGCTCCATTTGTAAACAACAGCAACGATTTCATTGCTTCCGTTATTTATAAAAGATGAAATATCAAATTCAGCTGTATTATGGCTTCCCTCACTGTAGCCTGCATATTTTCCGTTGATGTAAACAGCAAGGGCGCCTGCAACACCGAGAAAGGTTAGAATTCTGCGTTCATTTGAGCTTTGTATATTGAAGCATCTTTGGTAAATGCCAACTGCAACATCCTGTGGAATTCTCGGCGGTTTTTTTGGAAAAGGATATCTTGTATTGATATAAGCAATCTGGTCATATCCTGTTCTCTGCCATGTGCTTGGAACGTTGATTGTGTCAAAAGAAAAATTATCTGTATCAAAGGTATCGGGAATCCTGCTTAATTTATCAAAATATGCAAAATTCCATTCCCCGCTTAAGCAAATTGCTCTGTCTGAAACATAGCGTTCGTTTTTATAATCACTTTTCAAAAGCTTTTCGGTTGTTGAAAATGGTATAAAATAGCTGCGTTCAGCCAGCTTGTTTTCTTCAAAAACAGAAAAATCAGAGTGTAAGCTTCTGCTTATCTGGTATTTCATAATTCTTTACTCCTTATTGG
>JAIDJS010000046.1 GCA_029052085.1 Eubacterium sp. | reverse complement strand
ATTAGAATATAGCATTAAATTGCTTATAACCATTCGGAGGTGACTTTACTTGACTGATAAAACGATGACTTTTAAAATCGGTGATGAACGAGAAGAGATAATGAAGGATTATCTTACACAGGTTTTTGACGCTTTAAAAGAAAAAGGCTATAATCCTATCAATCAGATTGTTGGCTATATTCTTTCTGAGGATCCAACTTATATTACCACTCATAACAACGCAAGAAGTCTTATCAGAAAAATAGACAGGGATGAGCTTTTGGCTGAATTGGTAAAGTCTTACCTTAACAATTAAAATTATAATAAAGGAGGGTTTTCTTTGGCAGAAACAAAAGATACATTCCTTACCTACAAAGGAAAACCTTTGGTCAGATGCGGAAAAACTGTTTATTACGGCAATATGTCTGATCCGTATGTTGTTTGCTTAAACATTCAGAGCGATAAGGAATTTAAAGATATTTCTCTTTCGGAAAAGGTTCTTATTCAGCTTATCAACACAGATCCTGAAGTTGTAAACCCAAAGGAAAAAATCATTAAAAAAAGCGAAAAAGCAGGTCTTTTTACTGCACTTGATTTAGGCGCAGTCTGGCTTGAAAGAGAGCTTAAAAAGTAATTATGACACAAAAAAGCAAGGTGCAATTGCACCTTGCTTTTTTATTTTACCGCCCTTGAAAAATCATTTCTTTTAAACAAGTTGATTGAAAAGCCCTTCACAGCCGTCATAAATATCACGATATGCAATATCAAATCTTCCTGAATACCAAGGGTCTGCAACATCTCCGCCGCGTTCTGTATAGTCCATCAGCTTTCTGATTTTATTATCCTTATCTTCACCGAATATGCGTATCATATTACAGATGTTGTTACTGTCCATTCCGATAAAATAATCATATTTATTATAATCGATTGACTTAAGCTGAACAGCTCTTTTACCATTACAGGATAGTCCGTGTTTCTCAAGCTCTGCCTTTGCAGGCGGATAAACCGGATTTCCGATTCCGTTCCATATCTCCTCTGTACTTGTTGCAGATGAAGAAATAACAAAATCACCAGCAATTCCCTGCTTCTGCACCATATCCTTAAATATAAACTCAGCCATAGGCGAACGGCAAATATTGCCGTGGCAGACAAACATAATTCTAATCATGTATTAACTCCTTTATAACCTCTCCTGCCATCATCAGCCCTGCAACGGGCGGCACAAAGGAAACCGAAGCAGGCGGAACATTTCTGCACTTTGGCTCTTCCGTTGAATAAACAACCTTAAGATGGTTTATTCCCCTTTTTCGCAATTCAACACGCATTTTTTTAGCCAGAGGGCAATAGGACGTTTTGGATATATCCGTTATTTTCAGCTTATCGGGCTCAAGCTTGTTTCCGGTTCCCATAGCCGAAATGATTTTAATATTGTTCTTCGCTGCGATTTCAGCAAGCATCAGCTTTGATGGAACAGAATCAATGCAATCCAAAATATAATCAAATTCCGTTAAATCCATATTGCTGTTTTCATCGTAAAACATCTTGATTGCAGTTACTTTGCATAATGGATTGATATCCTCTATTCTGCTTTTTGAAACAGCAACCTTGTCCATTCCAACCGTTGAATGCAGCGCAATAAGCTGACGGTTGATATTCGTAATATCAACAATGTCATTATCAACAATTGTAATGCTGCCTACCCCTGCCCTTGCAAGCGCTTCAGTGGCATAAGAACCGACCCCGCCGACACCGAAAATGATAACAGACACGTTGTTTAACTTTTCAATACCCTCTTCGCCCAGTAATCCAATAGAACGTGAAAAAGAATTATTCATATATAACACCACATAAAAATAAGGCAAGACTACTGTCTTGCCTTTCATTGGTCGGAGTGACAAGACTTGAACTTGCGGCCCCCAGACCCCCAGTCTGGTGCGCTACCACCTGCGCTACACCCCGATTGCTGTTATATAATATCACAACTTTGCATATAAATCAATATTTAAATTAAGATAAAATTATTTAATTACTATTGTAAATTATATGAAATAGTATATACTATTTAAAGGTGATTAAAATGGCTCTTGAAGAAGATGTAGTAAACAAACTAATTGAACGGGATTATCATATTTCCTTTGCGGAAAGCTGTACAGGCGGGCTTTGCTGCGGCACACTTGTAAATGTTACAAACGCATCAAAGGTGCTTGATGTTTCATTCACAACCTATGCTAACGAAGCTAAAATCAAATTTCTTGGCGTTGAAGCCGATACCATTTTGAAATACGGCGTTGTTTCCGAGGAGGTTGCATATGAAATGGCGGCAGGGGTTGCCAAAACCGCAGGCAGTGAGGTTGGAGTCGGAATAACCGGCATTGCAGGACCGGGCGGCGGAACAGCAAAAAAGCCTGTTGGAATGGTCTGCTTCGGATTTTCCGTAAACGGCAAGGTT
>JAIDJS010000045.1 GCA_029052085.1 Eubacterium sp. | reverse complement strand
GGACATTGAATTCTTTTTTGAAATAAACAATCCCCATTTATGGAAAGGCAGGTCCGATCCGTTTTTATACCTTGCATCGCTCAGAATTTCGGAAGACGAAAATATTCTTGATGAAATTTCCGATACCTTCGGATTAAGATATTTTAAAATTGACAAAGAAAACGGCTTTTATCTTAACGGAAAAAGCTATAATTTACGCGGGGTGAGCAGGCATCAGGACAGAGAAATGCTCGGAAACGCAATAACAGTAAATGAACACAACGAGGATTTTGCTTTGATTTACGATATGGGCGTTAATTCAATCCGGCTTGCTCACTATCCCCAGGCTGAATATTTTTACAGGCTTTGCGATTATTACGGCATAGTTGTTTGGGCGGAAATACCCGTTGTTGATTTAATCGGCGGCAGCGGATCATATAAAAACCCAGATGATGAAAGAAAAGAATTTTTCAGAACTACTAAAAATCAGCTTAAGGAAATGATTCATCAGAATTACAATCATCCCTCCATCATCTGCTGGGGAATTCAGAATGAAATCATGGCAAAATTTGATGATGTTATGCGCCCGTTCACACAAGAGCTCCACAATATTGCAAAGGCTGAGGATAAATACAGATATACAACTATGGCAACAAACCATAGCACTGCTTCCGGATGGAAAAGCGATCTGATTGCATGGAATGTTTACCCCGGCTGGTACGGAATGAGCAGAAAACAGCTTGGCTGGTTTATGGACAAAAACAGATTTGACAGACCTACCGGTATTTCGGAATACGGCGCAGGCGGAAACCATAATCAGCATAAATTAAAGCCGAAACGCCCGAAACATAACGGACAATGGCATCCCGAGGAATATCAGACCATAAGTCACGAAGCATTTCTGAAATCCATTGAGGAAAGACAATATTTATGGTGTACTTATGTATGGAATATGTTTGATTTCGGATCGGACGGCAGAAATGAGGGCAGCCGACCGGGAATGAATGATAAAGGTCTTGTAAGCTTTGACAGAAAGATAAAAAAAGACAGCTATTATCTTTATCAGAGCAATTGGAGTAAAAAACCAATGGTTCATATAACAAGCAAGCGCCTTGAAAAAAGAAAAAGAAAAACATTTTTCAAAATTTATTCAAACAGCGAAGCCGTTACGCTTTATATTAATAACAAAGAGATAAAAACAATTCATTCAGACCAAAATAAGCAAAAAGGAATTTTCATATTTAAAGGTATCAGGCTTTTAAAAGGTCAGAATCTTGTCTGCGCTGTTGGCGAAAGCAATGGCAGCCTGTATTTTGATACAGCAGTTTTTCATAATTGATACATAAGAAAGGGCAGCCGCATATCCGGCTGCCTTTTCCTTTTATTAAATCAACCTGAATTGACTATTGTATAAAAAAGATATATAATGTTTTTATTCGGATATAGTTCATTTGAATAACATAAGCTTCCCAAGCTGAGGAGGCGGGTTCGATTCCCGTTATCCGCTCCATAAAAAGTCTTAAAGCTCTCTTTTTGCAAAAGAGAGCTTTTTTTTTAATCTAAATGCAATTTTAAATAAAGAACTCATAATGAAAAGTCAACCATATACTATATATCTCTCATTATCGTATTTTATTCCTTTATCAACTTTTCAAATGAATTGGCATTCAGAATAGTATTAGAAATAAACTTTCCTTTATAAAAATTAGCCCAGTTGTTAAATACACAAGGTACATTCTTTGCTTTCTCCAATGTGTCTATTTTAATAAAATTGATTTTGATATTCTTATCTTTTGCATATTCCGTAAGCTCTTGTACCTCATATTCTACATAAGGACACACATTGCTATAATAAACAGTAAAATCTTCACTGTCTATTTTCATCCTTCTAGAATTTTCACTAAATTCAGGTGTTGCTTTATCATCAAATTGCAAAGCTAATAATTCATAATCACCAATTTCATCAACAACTTTAAATCCATAATGAAGAAAAAACTGTTTTTCTCCTACAAAGGGCTTTTTCTTTTTAGAAGCCAAAGTACATACTCCGCTCATCCCTTTTGCTTTGGAATCATTTATTGCATATTCCAACAGTTCCTTTGCTATGCCTTTTCCTTTATAACGGCCTGCTACCCATAAGCAATAAATATATTCATAATTCTTCCCGACTATCGGCACCCATGCAGTTTCTATCGGCTCATATTCAATAAATATTTTTCCTCTGACATTTAGTTTTCGGAAAACATGACCATCTTCCAGCTTGCCTTTAATCCATTCTTTTTTATCTGCAACTCCTTTTTGATGTTTTTTGTCCCCTATCGCACAGCATATATGCTCATCATCAATATTTTCTAATGTTAGATTTACATATTCATTCATTCTACTTTTCTCCTTCCAAAGACCTGATACCATTCATAATAATTTCCAAAGATAAATCAAAGCTTTCCCGAATGGATATCGGATTACCGAAAGCATTGTTATTTACCAACAATGAAAATCCTTCTAAAAAACCCCTTAATGTTCTGATAATATGATTTATATTATCATCGCTGATATCTAAAGACTTCATTACTTTAAATAACATAGTAAACAAT
>JAIDJS010000044.1 GCA_029052085.1 Eubacterium sp. | reverse complement strand
GTAATTGTTTATGTTTAAGTATAAAATTGAATATATTGCTAATGGGAAAAAATATAAAGTGCTTTCAGGTAAAAGTAAGCATTTTGAAATCATGGATTCTTTTGAGAACGGAAGACTTACAGCCGCTATTAAAACGAATGACAGCATTGAAATTAAAAAGTTTTGTGTTGTTTTTCCATATACCTATAGTGAAAAGCAGGCTGTGTTTGTAAATGGCTATCAGTCATGGACGGAAAGCAGAGAATATGGAATTAACGATAAGATGTCTGATTTTTCTGTTTTTAAAGAGCTTGTTGTAAAAAGTCCGTTTAATGCGAAAAGCGGTATGGGAAGAGCAGGAGATCTTTTTTTCTGCAGGTATCCAAGAAAAAAAGGCGTGTTTTACGGATATTCATATGGATATGTAAGGTGTGGCAAACAGATTGATTTGTTTGCATCACTCAGTGAGAAAACCGGATATACCCGAATAAAATTCAATGTGAAAAAATCACAGGTTATTGTTGAAAAGGATTTTGATGGTGTTCTGTTTAACGGCGTAAAAAAAATGATGGATTTTGTCCATTTAAACGGAAGCTATGAAGAAGCGTTTGATAAATGGTTTTCATTGATGAATATACAATGCCGAATAAAAGAAAAGAAAAGCGGATACACAACATGGTATAATTATTATCGTAATATTAATGAGTCTATAGTTGAACGGGATTTAAAGGCATTGGGAGATTTGCCTGAAAAGGTTGATATTTTTCAGATAGATGACGGATATCAGAAAAGTATAGGCGACTGGCTTAATACAAATGAAATAAAGTTTCCAAACGGAATGAAAAGAATTGCAGATGAAATACACAGCAATAATATGCTTGCCGGCTTGTGGCTGGCACCATTCGCAGCAGCAAAGGATTCCTTTATTTATAAAGAACATAAGGATTGGCTTATTCGTGATGAAAAAGGCAGACTTTATCCCGCAGGAGCAAACTGGGGAGGCTTTTATGCAATAGATTTTTATAACAAAGAAGCTGCTGAATATATAAAAGGTGTTTTCGATACCATTCTTAATGAATGGGGCTATGATATGGTAAAGCTGGATTTTTTGTATGCTGCTTGTGTAGTTCCCATACATAATAAAAGTCGAGGACAAATCATGTGCGAAGCGATGGAATTTATCCGAAAGTGTGTCGGAGATAAGCTGGTTTTAGCATGCGGTGTTCCGTTGATGCCTTGCTTTGGATTGGTTGATTTTTGCCGTATAGGAGCTGACGTTGCACTTGAATGGAAATATGATTATAACAGAATAAGAGAAGATATAAGTATTCCGAATGCTGTTAATTGTACTGTTTTCAGCAGACACCTTAATGGCAGGGCATTTTTGAATGATCCGGATGTTTTTATTCTTCGTGATGAAAATATCAATCTGACTTTCAGCCAGAAAAAGCTTTTAGCTGAAATAAACAGAATTTGCGGCAGCCTTCTATTTGTATCGGATAATGTTTCATGTTATAATGATAAGCAAAAGCAATTGTTTTCCGAAACAATTAAAAAATCTGATATCAGCATTCTGAGAGCAGAATATACAGATAAGGATATAATTTATATTGAATATGAGGAAAACGGAGAAAAAAGGGCTTTAAAATTTAATTATAAAAACGGAAACGTAAATTAAAAACAAAAGGGGTAAAAATATGAAAAAAATCAATATTGGTGCTATGATATCCGATGTTAAAAGTCATTGGAAAACACCGGCAGAGGGAAAGTATATTTCATACAGAGAATTTTCTGCTTACAGTGTTGGCGGTATAGGTGTAAATACAATTAATTCACTTTTTAGTTATGTAGCGTTAAATGCAAACTGTTTGCTTATAGGCTCTGCATATGGTATTAAACCAACGCATCTTGCATGGCTTAATATTATAATGGGAATTATCAATCTTCTGAAAACTCCGTTTATCAGTATGCTTATTGATAATACAAATTCAAAATGGGGTAAATTTCGCCCGTATCTTCTTTATACAGGAATTCCGACTGCAGTGCTGCTTTGCGCAATGGCGTTTATACCGAATGAAATAAATTATTGGGCTAAGGTATCCATAATTGGTGTTACATATTCCGTGCTTATGATTTTTCAGGCACTGTATGCGCTTGCATTTACAAGCCTTGCACAGGTGCTTACACCGAATGGGGAAGAAAGAACATCTCTGCTTTCTATAAGTATGTTTATTTACAGCCTTGGTCCGTCAATTGTTAATATGCTGCTTCCGATTCTTGCCGGTCTTACAGGCGGAATGACTGATTTTAAGACTTACAGAATCTTCTTCCCTATATTCTCAATAGTTGGTATTATACTTAGCTTTATTACCTTTAAGGGAACAAAGGAAAAAATTGTTGTTCCGAAAAATTATGTTGCCAAGGTAAAATTTTCTGAAGGTATAAAGCAGGTTTCAAAAAATAAATATTTTTGGCTTATAAATATTCATTCCATTTTGAGTGGTCTTAAATATGGTATAGGCTCTATTTTAGGCTGGTATTGTATTTATCAGATTCAAAGCGATGTAATGCTGGGTATTATGA
>JAIDJS010000043.1 GCA_029052085.1 Eubacterium sp. | reverse complement strand
AAATGATTTACCGTGCTGGTTGCGCGGATACCTGTAAAGTTGCTGATGTTTTCCCTGAAAGCAATGGAAGGAACGGATTTTGCGGCTGTTTCTCTTATGAAATCAAGGCTGGCTGTTTTTGTTGAAACATCCTCCTTGCTGCCTGCAACAGAGTTTGGTCCAACGATAAGATTGCCGTGAACGGTAGGTGCAACAAGAGTGCCCTTGCCTTCTTTGTTCGGGCATTGAAAAACAATATGAGATACTCTTGTGCCCTCTGATTTATCAAGAAGATAATATTCCCCGGCACTCGGAAGAATTTTAAAGGCTTCCTCGGCAACCATATTGTGAATATCGTCGCTGTTTACACCGGCGGCATTGATAACATATTTTGCTTCAACATCGCCCTTTGCCGTGTGGATGTTCCATAAATCTCCATTCTTGTCAATACCTGTAACTTCTGCCTCCAGCATCATTTCTGTTCCGTTTCTGACAGCAGTTTCTGCCATGGCAAGACCGTATTCCCATGGATTTACAATGGCTGCTGTTGGTGCATGCAGGGCACAAATCGCTTTATCGGAAATGTTCGGTTCAAGCTTTTTAAGCTCATCCTTTCCGATTACCTTAATGTCCGGAACACCATTTTCAATACCTCTCTGATACAGCTCTTCAACTGTTTTTGCCTCTTCCTCGGAAAAAGCGGCAACAAGTGAGCCGATCTGCATATAAGGCACATCAAGCTTTTCGCAGATTTCCTGTGTCATTTTGGATCCCTCAACATTAAGCTTTGCCATAAGTGTATTCGGCTTGGGATCGTATCCAGCGTGAATAATTGCACTGTTTGCCTTTGTTGTGCCGCAGCAGACATCATTGTTCTTTTCAATAACAACTGTTTTCAAATTGAAGCGGCTGAGCCTGTAAGCACACGCTGCGCCAACGATTCCGCTGCCGATAATTGCAACATCATACATAAAAAACTCCCCCTAACATGAAAGCTGATTGTTTCCATTCTTTGCCTGATAAAAATAAAAAAAGAGCAACAGCAAACCAAGGCAGCTTTCGCAGCCTTAAATTCCTGTTACTCAAAACTCATCAGGTAATATTTCTTTCAAATATATTCTACTACGATTTCATTCATTTTGCAAGCATTATTTTTTTACAAAAACCATACTTTTGTATTTGTGGTTGAAATTGCAACCGCTCCGTTTGAAAGTGCGGTAACAACATCCTCCTTTTCGTCAATCATTCCGCCTGCAATAATCGGTTTTTTCGTTGATTTTGAAACCTTGTTTATAATTTTTGGCATAAGACCGGGCAGAATTTCAATAAAATCAGCGTATTGCTTTAAATCGCAGTGGCGAATATTTTCCATTGCCCTTGAATCGATAACGAAAAAGCGCATAACCGTAAGCATTCCCAACGCTTTGGCATGCTTGATTAAGGAAAGCTTTGTGGATATTATTCCGTCCGGTTTGATGGCGTTGTTTAAAAAATCAATGCTTGCTTCTCTGTTTGCCAGACCGTCTATTAAATCCGCATGAACAAAAACAATTTTATCGGCTTTTTTCAGCTTATAAACAATATTTGAAATATTATTTATGCTTCCGTAAAGCACAAAAACGATTCTGCTTTCGCTTTCGATACATTTCTCTAATCCTATATCATCCTTAACGGCAGCTATAATAGGATAATTCCCCAGAAGCTCATATAATGCGTTTTCATTCATAATTATAACCACATCTCTTAAAAAATGGAACGAATTACATATATGCTACACATTTTGTATTCCTTCTGAATTCATTATATCTTATTCAATTGTTTTATTCAATACTTGAAAAAGAATATTTACTTCAATTCAAAGTTATTGTTGACAAAACTAATCTGATTAGTTATAATCTTAATTGAATTAGCAATGAAAAATCGCGTAAAAAATTACACGGAAAGGCGATGTGAATGCGTATGTCAAAAAATAATATTAGTGATGCGCTTATTGTTGAAAATTCTGCTCGCATTTAAAATGAAGTAGGATTGGATAATTTGTCTTTAAAAAGAATTGCAGATGAATTAAATATAAAACCGCCATCCTTGTATAATCATATTTCCGGCCTTGAAGAAATAAAAATTCAGCTTATGTTTTATGGATGGAAGCAGATGGAAGAAAAAATGATTGATTCTGCTGTTGGAGTAGCGGGGTATGAAGCTTTAAAGAATATGTGTTATGCTTTCTATGATTATGCTACAACGAATAAAGGTGTTTTTACCTCTATGCTTTGGTATAACAAATATGAAAGTGCAGAAGGGGTTAATGCTACTGCCAGATTGTTTA
>JAIDJS010000042.1 GCA_029052085.1 Eubacterium sp. | reverse complement strand
CACAATTACTTTTCAACAATCAAAATACGAATTTGCAAAAAATTGTCAATCTGTATATATACAAAAACGGCAGCTGAAAAACATTCAACTGCCGTTTATAGCTTTATTTTTTATTACTTTTTGAAGAAGCTTACAATATCGCTGAACGTATCATCATCTGTTTCTGAGAAGCTGCTTGGCGCAGGTGCTGCAGGAACATCAAACTGAACAGGAGGCTCAACAGCAACATTCGCTGTTGTTGATTTAATCGGAGTACCCGGACCCTTTTCGCCGAAACGAGTTGCAATAACAGTAATAATCATTTCATCCTCAAGTGTTTCATCAAAGTTTGCACCCCAGATGATTTCACAATCAGGATGAACTGCATTCATAACGATTGTTGAAGCAGCATCAATTTCCTCAAGACCGATGTCTGTTGATGCAGTAATATTAAGAAGAATACCACGCGCACCGTCAATTGAGGTATTAAGAAGAGGACTTGAAATAGCCTGCTGAGCAGCAGTTTCTGCCTTATCCTTGCCCTTTCCTTTGCCGACACCCATATGAGCATAACCGGCATCCTTCATAATTGCAGTAACATCGGCAAAGTCTGAGTTTACAAGGCCTGTTGCATTAACAAGATCGGAAATAGACTGAACACCCTGACGAAGAACATCATTTGCAATATCGAACGCATTAAGAAGCGTAATTCTTTCCTCAGTTACAAACTTAAGATTTTCATTTGGAATAACCATAAGAGAATCTACGTACTGAGCAAGCTCTTTAATACCCTCCTGAGCCTGATCCATACGATGCTTGCCTTCAAAAGCAAACGGAGTTGTTACAACACCGACAGTAAGAATTCCGATATCCTTTGCAATTTTAGCAACTACAGGAGCAGCACCTGTTCCTGTTCCGCCACCCATACCGGCAGTAATGAATACCATTTCTGTTCCTGAAAGGATATCAGCAATCGCATCACGGCTTTCCTCAGCAGCCTTTGTTCCGATTTCAGGCTTAGCGCCTGCACCACGGCCTTTGGTTGTTTTTTCGCCAATAAAAATTTTATGTGAAGCAATAGACTTGTTTAACGCAGCCTTATCTGTATTAACTGTAATAAATTCAACGTCCTGAATATTGCAGCTAACCATACGGTTTACAGCGTTTCCGCCGCCGCCGCCAACGCC
>JAIDJS010000041.1 GCA_029052085.1 Eubacterium sp. | reverse complement strand
CATGTAGATACTCTTTTAACCGGCCCGGAGGCAATTTTCTGTGAACGTTTTTCAACGGAAATCCGTGCCTTTTCTACTCTTTGCTCCATCAAAATATCAGATGGCAGTTCTTGTGAGTAAGCAGGCATTGCAGAACAGATACTTGTAAGCATCAATATGCTAAAAAAAGCAGATAATACCTTTTTAAACTTTTTCATTTTTATTTTCCTTTCTGATTTTTAATTTGTCCTGTCTATTTTTTGATTCACCATTTATATTGAATAAAGGGGAAGCATGTTATTTGAAGTATATTAATATTAATCTTCATCACTTTTCATGTTATCTTCAGCAGTAGAAACTCGGCTCATGTATTCTTTTGCTTTTTTCTCGCTCTCATTAACAGTGAGAAATTGATATGTGTCCATTTCAGCAGTCATTTCATTTATTGCCCGCTCATCAATTCTCCAAGCCGAAATGTATTCCACAACCCTTCTGCTTGGTGAAGCATACAAAGCGGTTATAACACAGAGAATTGAAAGGAATGATATAGCTAAGGCTGCTAGATCATCACATTCCTTCCAATCTATACAACTGTTAAAGTATTTTATAACACTAGATAAAAATGTTATTAAAGAGAGAATTACACTCAAAAAACCTGAAACCTTGTTAATCAATTGAAAATTAAAGAACGTCATTACATGTTCATATCTTCTTTGATTTATTAGCTTGTATGTATTTTTTAAACAAACTGGAATATTTTTGTACTCCTCAATTAATTTGTTTGCTTCGTCACGGCGTTCTCTATGCCTTTTATTTGTTTGATTATAATAAATTACTACTAATACTCCAACAAGTAATAGAAAGAATAGTGCTACATACAATAAAATCATTTTTATTACCTCCTTTGGTACAATATTAGCATAGTCTACTGCTGACAACAGTTGGTATACAGACTATGCTTATTTTAGTTATAATAAGAAGGTAATGGAATGACGGCACCTCCTTAGAACTCAGCGTTCGTACTAAAAAGTGTCATCCGCCTTCTTGTTATAAAGATTCGATTAAGCAGGTTGTTCTGATTTTTGAAAGAATGGTTAACCATTCTTTCAAAAATTGCGTTCGTGTCACTAACCAAAATGAATCGTAATAAGCTTCGGTGGAAACATTACACATCTTAAATGAAAGAAGGAATGTTATGATTAGTGTTGGAATTGATGTATCAAAAGGTAAAAGCACAGTTTGTATTATGAAACCCGGAGGCGAGGTTTTATCTGCACCGTTTGAAGTTATTCATAACAAAACTGAACTGTTTAACCTTGTCAGGATAATCAAATCGCAAAATGAAGAAGCACGAGTTATTATGGAAGATACCGGACACTATCACTTGCCTGTAGCAACACTGCTTGTTGATAATGGTATCTTTGTTTGTTCTGTTAATGCCCTGCGTATGAAAAAATATTGTTCTCAAAATATTCGCAGAGCTAAGACTGATAGAATTGATTCTATACATATTGCTTCTTTTGGTATCGCCTATTGGAATGAGCTTAAGCCTGTTCCTTGTACTGATGACACATACAAGGAATTGCAATTATTAGCAAGACAATATTATCAGTCTGTTGCCTTACTTGTTAAAGCTAAGGTTAATTTCAGCAATCTTTTAGACCGTGTTATGCCAAATATTCAAGATATTTTAAAGGATAATGCTTCAAATTCTAAGCTGACTGATTTTGTTGAGCGTTATTACCATTTCTCACATATTCTTGAGATGGGTGAAAAACGCTTCACATCAGATTACTGTAAATGGGCAAAGAAAAAGGGATACCGTTTGTACGAACGCAAAGCAAAGGAAATCTTTGCTTTAGCTCAAAATGGTATCCCTGTGCTTCCTAATACCCAATCCACCAAAATTGTTGTTACGGAAGCTGTACGAGTGATTCACGAAATTGAATTATCTCGTGACATCATTTTAGCACAAATGCAAACCTTTGCAAAGACCTTGCCGGAATATTCTATTGTTCGTGAAATGCCTTGTATCGGGGATACCTTAGCTCCTCGCATTATTGCTGAAATCGGTGATGTCCGCCGTTTCAAAAACAAACATGCCTTAATTGCTTATGCAGGTATCGATGCACCACCTTATCAATCAGGCTGCTTTAATGCATCTAAAAGACATATTTCAAAAAGAGGTAATCCTTACCTTAGAAAAACAGGCTATGAAATCATGCAGAGTCTCATCAAGCACAAGCCTGAAAATGATGTTGTTTATGATTTCATTGTCAAGAAACGCAGCCAAGGCAAATGTGGTAAAGAAGCTATGATTGCCGGTCTTAACAAATTCCTTCGTGTTTATTACGGTAAGGTTACTGAACTTTATACAAAGCTTGATATCCAAGATTTAGCTGTTTAACTATTTGTCTCTTTATTTCGCTGTTGAAAATATTTATTTCAACGGCTTTATTTTCTATACCCCTTTTTTCTCTGCTTTTTCTTTAATTTACCTATTGACTTTACTTAGCAGGTTTTTGGGGTTAACCACCACAGAGAATCACTATCGTTGAAAGCTTCTAGAGCAATAACATCATATTTTTCATACCATGATATATCATCTGACTTTTTTATTGTTTTTTGTTCAATTGCTCGGTTTATAATGA